>CAMOHN010000021.1 GCA_946615455.1 uncultured Bacteroidales bacterium | reverse complement strand
TAGAGCGTCTCGCAAGGTAGGGTGACGGTGACGGCTTGTTCGTTAGCGGACATGTTCATCAGGGCAATCACGGTGTTCTTTGGACAGCATGTTTTTTTGTCCTTACAGCATGCAGCGGTTGAGCGGACGGCAGCAAAGATGGCTTCGTTGTCCGTATCAAGGCGTTTCATTGGAGCACCTTTCTCGGGGCTGTACATGGCGGCATTGGCTTTGCGGAAATGGTTAAGTGTTTGATACATTGCATATTCCGGCGCATTGGGAACGCGGTCAATCAAGTCTTTTTCGAAGAACTCAAGACGATGGTGGTTGCCCGAAGGCTGACCGGTGTAAATCATCGGCATGCCGGGGACAAAATAAGTGAAAGCTGCCATCAGGTGAGCAGCATCGCCCATGCGCTCAAATTCGGTACCGTTCCACGAGTTCTCATCGTGGTTAGAGGTGAAGTTCATACGAATAGCATCCTTGCGAATGGTGGTGTCGGCTTTTTGGAAATATGCCCACAGGTCTTCCACATTCTTCTTGCCTTGAGCCACATCGTTCATGAGGTGGTGCAGCGTCCAACCGTAATACATATCGAAAGCCGTTTCGGTCAGTTCTTGTGCCTTGTCTTCGTCTTCGGCAAGGGTGAACATATCGGGATGTTGTTGACGCAGTTCAGCCATAGCGTCGTTCCAGAAGTCAGTCGGTACTTCGCCTGCCACATCGCAGCGGAAACCGTCTATACCGATGGTGTCCATCCACCAGTGCATAGCCTGTTTCATGGCCTGACGCATGTCTTGGTTGTCGTAGTTGAGTTTGCTGATGTCGGTCCAGTCGTATTGCACCATGAGGTTGCCAAGGCTGTCGCGATAGTGCCAGCCCGGGTTATTGGTCCATTCGCTGTCGGGAGCGGTATGATTGGCCACCCAGTCCAGAATAACCTTAAAACCGAGGTCGTGAGCCGTCTTAAGGAAATGTTCAAAGTCGGCGCGTGTACCAAATTCGGGATTGATTTGGCAGTAGTCAATGATGGAGTAGTAACTGCCCAGCGTGCCTTTGCGGGTCAGTACACCGATGGGTTGGCATGGCATAATCCAAAGGATATCAATGCCGTTTTCGCGCAATTCGGGCAACAGGGCTTCGGCTGCTGCAAACGTACCTTCTTCGGTCAGTTGGCGGGTGTTGAGCTCGTAGATGGTGGCATTGTATGCCCAAGCGGGGTGGCGACTGTCATGCAGACATTGTTGGCAGCCATCGGGCTTACGCTTGCATGCGCTCAGTGACAACAATACCGCCACTGCGCAGAGAAGAAAACGAATGTTTTTCATGGTATTAATATTTTTTTATAGGTTGAAAGTCTGTATGTTGAACGAAAGAGTCTTGCGGTTGATGCTCACGCGACATACTTGTCCCATGTAGATACGGTCAAAGGTGAACATGTCATCGTCGGCTGTGACGGGTATATAGTCACCATAGATCAGCGGCATGTTGTTGCGGCGCAGGTGTATGAGACTGCTGACCATTCGTTTCAGATTCATCTCGTCCTCGTTCAATTGGTCGTCAAATCGCATCATGTGGCGGTTGTCTGGATCGTTGCCGCCTACTTCGCCGAACTCATCGCCTTGGTAGATACAGGGAACGCCTGGCAGTGTCAGGTTGAGCACTTCTTGCAGGCAGGCAATGCGATAGCCGTCCTTGTTGCCAATGCCTACCGTGCGGGTCCAGCCCTCTTCTTTACCATCATCCCACGAGTGGATGGCACCGCCTGCCAGCGAAGCAAAGCGTATTTGGTCGTGGTTGCCGGAGATGTTTCCCATGGTGTGATGGCTACCATAGGCTGCTCCCGACTCGCGAACCACTTGGTCGATGCGTTGCATTGAGCCTTTGTTGCATAGTACATCTATGAGGGTGAAATAGAGATTGAAATCAAACTGTGCATTGAGCATGCCGGTCTTGACATAACTGCCTATCAGTTGGGGGCTGCCATAGGTCTCACCTATCATCCAGATCGGTCGGTCGGGGTAGCGAGTGACCATCTTGTGGGTCAGCATACGCCAATAACCTTCTGGAATGTGCTTGCAGGCATCGTGACGGAAACCGTCCAAATCAAAGCGGCTAAGCCAATACAGAGCCGTGTCGGTCATGTGGTCGCATATCTCTTCACGCTCAAGGTCAAGGGTGGGAATGTGTTTGTCAAACCAAGTGGTCAGGCGGGCTTCGTCCCACAACTCAAAGTTGCGCCTGCCATCGGGCAGTATGCTGTCCGTATGCCAGTCGGGGTGCTGTTGATAGGTGGGTGACTGGATGTGCAGGTGGTTGGCAACATAGTCCAGGATGATGTTGATGTTGTGTCGGTGAGCTGTAGCCAAGAGTTGGTCCATGTCGGCATCGGTACCGAAACGGCGATCCACTTGGGTGAGCAATATAGGCCAATAGCCGTGGTAGGCGGAGAAGCGTGTATAGGTCTTGGTGCTGTCATATTTGTTGCCGTTCTTGAACGGGTACAATCCCCAAGCGTCCCATGGATTCTGCGTGATGGGGGACAGCCACAGCGTGTTGATACCCAGCGAGTCGAAGAACCCCTCTTCAATCTTCCGAGTGATACCTTGCAGGTCGCCGCCTTGATAGTCAACGATGTCTAATACTTCGGGGGAGTTCATTTTCCAGTCGTTGAGGGTGTCGCCGTTGTAGAAACGGTCCACCAAGAGCGAGTAAAGCACCTGGGCCTGTTGGTCGTGACGAGTGAGTTGCGCACTGTTTCTTACCGGTGTGCCGTTATCCAATGGGATGAGTAGGTCGTTGTATCGGTGGGTTGCCGACTGTGCGTATATACGCAGCCATGAGCGTCCTTTGGGCATGCGGTAGGGCAGTGACAGCGTATAGGCACGCTGCTCGTTGTCATAGCTGATGCACGATGATTCCAAGACACGATTGTTCACCATGGCGACTATGGTCAATATCTCGCTGTGCAGTTGCCCGTCTTTGAGAATGCCGAACCGCACAGTGTTATGCTGTTCGGGAGCGAGAGTGACCATTCCGGTTTGGTAGGGCAGGTCGGGCACTATGACCAAGTCGGCACCGTTCATGCCAATGGTGTGCAGTTGGTTAGGCTCGATCAGAGTGATGAGGCTGTCTGTCAGTTGCGGCAGGTAGTCGGTGCGGTGAATGACCATGGTATCACCCGTGCGATGGATAGGCATGATGGGTGTGGCAAGGTCATCGGAGCTTGTGTATGTGCAACCGACAAGCACTAACGACAACAACAGGATGGTAAGATTGTGTTTCATGTAGGGATGTATTTTGTTGATTATGAATTTACTTTTTTGACCCGATAGCCGTTCTTGCGCAGTACGGCAATCAGTCCTTTTTCGCCACCAAGGTACAGGGCATTGAGAGTGATGAAGGCTTTTCCGTCTTTCAGATAGGGTTGCAATCGTTTGCCCCATTGCTCGTTGCGCTGTGCAAAGACTTGGTAGTCGGAGTAGGACAGGGAACTCTGATTGTCCGGACTAAGGACAAGATAAACCATGTCATTGAGTCGTCCGTTGCGGTACATGTCAGCCATCTCTTCCTCTTGTTGCACTTCGCGTTCGGGGTGTGTGAGCATGCGTTTAAGTTCGGTGCATTGCCACTCAAAAGGTTCGCGATCAAAGAGCATGTACATGGTCTCGCCCACATTGTCCAACCCAAAAACGGGTATATCGCTTTGCTGTGCCACATGCTCAAAGAACGACTCCATGGATCGCTCGGGGTTATATAGCAAGGCGCTGGTGAGCAGTTCGGTGCGGTATAACTCGCCCAAGTATGCGGGTTTCATGCGACCTAATTGTTCCATGCCCATCCCGATGGTGCTCAATAGGGCGTGATCCAAGGCATCGTACTCTTCGTCAGTGAAGTAATCGTGTAACCTGACAGAATCGGGCAGTAATGCCGCTTGTCGAAGGGTGTTTAGCGCCTCATAGTCTTCAAACGAGAACTCGGTCACCACCTTGTTGCAACGGCCATAGACGGTGAATACATTGGGAATGGTGTCCAAAAAGCGGATATCCGTTATGCGGTTGGTGCCAAGCAAGTAGGATGGTGCAGCCGCACCGTTACCTGTAATCTCATAGAGCAACTGGGCACGGGCTGCACCGAAACATAGGGTGCAAACAGTCAGCAATATGTATAGGCGTTGGCTCATCTGAACCGCGTAATGAGGTTGTAGGCTTGGTATATACCCAGTTCGCCCGCTTTGCTAAGGTCGGCTATTCCCTCATCGATATGGTCGGTATAGATGTAGGTCAGTCCGCGGTTGAAATAGGCTTCGGCAAAGTCATTGTCTTGTTTGATGGCGCGGGTATAATGTTCAATGGCATCGGCGTAGTCTTTTTGCAGGCAGAGCATGTTGGCTTTGTTGTAATAGGCAAAAGCGAAGTCCGGTTGGAGGCGCAGCACATAGTCATAGTCGCGCAACATAATGTCAAAGTCCATTTCGGCTTGCGAGGCAAGTGTGCGGCCGTGGTATTCGTTGTCGGTCTCGCCATTGGCACGCATATACTCAATGCGGCGCAGTCGCCATGTGGCACGACAGAAGGTGATGACCACCACGGCGGCTTTGTCCCGTTCGGGCGAAAGCAGAGCCAAGGCTCGTGTACAGTCGTCCATGGCAGAGGTATAGTCTTGCACAAAGGCAAATTCCATGGCACGGGCAAAGTACAAGGCAGCATCGGGACGAGCATCGATGTGGCTACTCAAGCGGTTGATGTTGTCAAAGTGGTCGTTGACCATGTCGGCTGTTTGTGCCACTTCTTGACTGGTGGCTTGTAGTGCCGAGGGTAGCATGTGCTTGCGGTTGAGTTGGTCCAGCAGCATGTGCGAGTAGTTGGTGCGCCTTAGGGTATTGCTCGAAGCATAGTATGTGAGCACTATGTTGGCTTCGTTGACTACATCAATATAGCGTCTCTGCACCGCACCGCGTGTATCGGATTCGTAGCCGTTGGGATCGTCTGTCTCGTCAGCTCCGTCACGGGCGATACGCAGTGAGAACTCTTTGCGTCGGTTGCGTTGTGCTGGCGAGGCACCGGCAATCTGCACGTCGGTGTTAGGGGTGTGTTGCAGGGTCTGAACAGCCTCTATGCTGTCTTTCTTTTGTTCCAATTCATAGGCTTGTTGGCGCAACCTGTATGCAGCTTTCTTTTCGCCCAACGCGGTTCGGGCTTGGGCTGCAAGGTAGTAGGCAGGCAAAAAATAGGGATAGGTCTGTCGCAAGGTATCAAGGTCGCCCAGTGCTGCCTGCCATTGTCCTAACTGCAACAGCACCAAACTGCGCTGGTAGCGCATCTCCACTTGTTCGGGGGACAAGTCTATGGCTTTGTTGAAATCGTCCAACGCGCGGTTGAAATCTCCCACCTCGGCACGCAGCATGCCTCGGTTGTAGTAGCAGCCGGCATCGCGCGGTGACAAGCGTACCGCTTCGTCATAGTCGGCAAGAGCACTGCGATAGTTGTGGTGGCGATAGCTGAGTATGCCTCGGTTGATATAGTCGCCCGCCCATTTGGAACCGAGGTCAATGGCTCGTGTCAGGTGGGCTTGAGCCGCCGAGTCGTTTTCCAGATAAATGTCCACCACTCCCAAGGCAGACCATGCCGTGGCATTTTGCGAGTCGTACTGCACTGTGCGTGTGATGTAATCCAAAGCGCAGAGGGTATCCTTGGCATTAAGACAGATAACCCCTTTCTCGAAGAGCAATGCCGGTGACTTAGGGTCGCGGAAAAGCAGGTAGTCAATGTCTTGCCGAGCCTCTGCAAAGTGCTTTTGTTGGGCGCGAACATCGGCACGGAGCATTAGATAGGACTTGTTGTCCGGCGCAAAAGTGAGCGCTTCGGTAAAGTCCTGTTCGGCTTTTTCCCATTCGCCCATTTGTCGATAGACAAAGCCGCGTGTGTAGAATGCCCCGGGATGGAACGGATTGCGCTCGATGGCGGCATTGCAGTCGCTCAACGCACCGGTGTAGTCTGACAACTGCAACTTGGCAATAGCCCGATAGAAGAATGGTTCTGCCAAATAGGGCTTGAGCTTGATGACCTGATTAAAATATTGGATGGATAGCACATAGTCCTCAAAGTAGAGCGCGTTGCGACCTATGGCGGTGATACGGTCGGTATTGAGTTGGGCACGGGCAGGCTGCATGTGCCCAAGACAGAGCAGAAGCAAAAAAAGATACAAGAACAGATGACGCAATGGCTTCATAATACTTCACTACCGACAGCGGGCAAAAGTACACGATTTTCCCTATTTGAGCAACAATTTGCTAAATTATTGCATTTTCTATAGCACAGTGGTAACATTAACGGTCGAGGCGGAGTTGTTTCCCTCTTGTTGTACTTGTATTTGTACAGGTATGCGTTCGCGCACCTCGTCGATATGGCTGATGATGCCTACCTGCCGTCCGGCATGTTGACGAAGAGATTGCAGTGTCTCAATGGCTTTTTGCAGCGGTTCACCGCTTAAAGTGCCAAAACCCTCGTCAATAAACAGCGTCTCCACGCGCAGACTTTGTCCGATGTCACTTAGTGCCAACGCCAATGCCAACGAGACCAGAAAACTCTCGCCGCCGGAGATGGTGCTTGCCGGTCGGGAGACATAGCCTTGATAGGCATCTTCGACCATAATGATAAACTGCCCGGGTACAGCATGCAGTGTATAACGATTGGTCAGTCGTTGCATATAGACATTGGCAGCCTGCACCAGATTAGCCAGCAGATAGGCTTGGGCAATCTTGCGGAACTTGGTACCCTCTTTGTCGCCGATGAGGTTGTTGAGTCGTGTCCATCGGTCGTGCAGTTGTTTCTTTTGGTTGGCTTCGTCGATATAGGTCTGAAGCATCTGCTTGGTCTGTTGATCGTTCAATAGGGCTTGATTGACAGCACCCTTGGTTTCGCTAAGAGTACGGATATGTTGTTCTGTTTCGGCAATGAGTTGCTGAATGTGTTCCGATGTGTCGTCATCTGCAAAATCGGGGCGAATCCGTTGGTGCTCGGCGATTTGCTTTTGGATATTTGTTAACAGAATCTGTTGCTGCTCAACAGTGGATTGCTTGCGTGTTATGTCCTCTCTTATGGCTCGGATACGCTCTAAGGACAATTGGTTGAGACGGAGGAGCAATGGTTGGTCGATGTCGGGATGGTTCGTCAAAAACAGATTGATGGCTTTTTGGGCTTCATTTAATCGGTTCATAGCATCTTGCCGAAGTCTAAAGGAAGACGCGATGTCTGCCTGAAGGCGAACCATTTGTTCGGACAGACGGTTAATCGCTTTGGGTGCTATGTCAGAAGCGGGTCGCTCGTCTGTCCAATCGGGCATGAGACCCAATATCAATTGGCGTGTTTGGTCAAGGAGTTGCTGCTCTTTTACGTTGCGCTCAAGTCGGGTGGTCAGTTGTTGAATGGTATCGTAGGTGTTGATGAGTGCATCCGTGTTTTGTAATGTATTTTTGGCTTCTGTACCGGCTTGATAGATGGCGTGGGAGAGCTCTTGTTCTTGCAAGGGTGACGCAAGTAAACTGTCTGACAATTGACATTCATGGCAAGTTGTGAGCAGTTGGTTTTGTGCGTCTTGAACCGATGTGTCTTGTTGGTGTCGTAGCAGGGTTGCAGCATAGGTCTGAGTCAGGGCTTTGTGTTCGGCTCGGGCTTGTTGCAAGGTGCGATTAAGGGTATCTTGTTCGTTGAGGGCATTGTCGTAGGCTGTTTGGGCTTGGCTGACTAATTGTTGCCATACGCTTTCGTGCGGTATGTCGTGTTCCACCTGTTGTCCGCAGATGGGGCAAAGGTCACCTGTGTGCAGGCGTTCGCGCAAGGTCTTGGCAAAACTATTTATGGTCTCTTTCTGTTTGTCTGACACTTGGCGGCAGGTTTCGAACTTTATTTGGACATCGTGCAGGCGTGGCTCTATTTGCTGGATGGTAACAAGCAATTGGGCTATCTTATGTTCTTGTACGGTAAGTTGTTGCTTCGTTGTGTCGTATTGTAGTTGTGCTTTTTTCAGCGTTTCCAATTGGGTATAAGCCAACCTTAGATTTCCAATGAGCATAGCCAGGTTGTTGCGTTGTTCACGCAGTTGAGGCAAGGTCAGGCTCTTGTCCGAAGGAGTCATCCTGCTTTCTAGGTCAGTAATGGCTCGTTTGTCGGCTTGGATGTCTCGGTCAAGCGACAACCATCCGCTTAACAGAATACCATAGGTGTTATGTGCCTTTTGCAGAGAGCGTTCTTGCTCCTCAATGATATGGTTACATGTTGCAACCTCGTTCAGTCGTCCTCGCACTTCGGCTGTAGCATCCCATTGGTTGATGGTTTGTTTGTCTTTTAGGTAGGCATTGTCAGTCAGTGTCGCTTTGGCTGCAGTCAGGGCGACTTGGTGCTCGTTTTGTTGCTGTGCCAATAATGCTGATTGCTTGAGCCATTGTTGTTTGATTTGCAGTTGGTTCAATGACTGCTGACATGCGGACAAATCCGATTCGAGGCTGACGAGTTGCTGTCGTTTCTCGTCTATTTGTTCGTCCGATAGTGTTTGTATTCCCTCTGTTTTGCTTGCCGCGGATCGCCATGCACGGTCGTGTTCGGCGGTAATCTCATACACTTTGGCACCAATTTGCGAGTAAATGGCTGTGCCGGTCACCTTTTCCAAAATCTCCGCTTTCTCTTTGTCGTCGCTGTTGAGAAAACGGGTGAACTCGCCTTGTGCCAGCATGGTCGTCCGGCAGAACTGATCGAAATCCAACCCAACTGCAGTCTGTATGGCGGCTTGTATCGACCTGTCTTTGCCGCTACCGGCACCGGTGCCCATATCGGGTGAAGCTTCGGGATGGGTGAGATTGGTCAGTCGCCAACGACGGTCGATGTTCTTGGTCTTGCGCACGGCAGACCATTCGGCTTCGTAGTCGTTGCCGTCACTACCGGTAAAGGTCAACCGAGCAAAAGCCTCCTTGCTATTGCGACGCATGAGTTGGCGAGTGTCGGTTATTTCTATCTCTTTGGAACCATCGGGCAGTTTGCCGTCTGCCTTGGTGTTCTTCAAGCGTGGCGTAGTGGCATAGAGTGCCAGGCATATTGCATCCAGTAATGTGGACTTGCCCGAACCCGTGTTACCGGTTATGAGAAACAAACCTGTGTCTGATAACGGAGGCATGGTAAAGTCAATGGTAGCCTGCTCAATGGAGGCGATGTTTTGTATGACAAGTCGTTGGAGTTTCATGCTTGGTCTTCGTCAAGGGTTAGTGCTTGCAGGGTTTGCTCAAAAAGGGCTTGCATGTCCTTATCA
Source organism: uncultured Bacteroidales bacterium (assembly GCA_946615455.1). Classification (GTDB taxonomy): domain Bacteria; phylum Bacteroidota; class Bacteroidia; order Bacteroidales; family Paludibacteraceae; genus Colicola. Next base: position 1,137 of record CAMOHN010000021.1, on the reverse strand, counting down.
AAGGGTATGGACATATCCTTGGCATATAGTCGCGCCACCTCTATGGGCTGCATCTGTTGAAATTCTTGTACCGTTAATTGAGTCTGTTCGTGGCGTTCCGTGTCGGGCTTGACCACGTTGAATACACAGAAACGGCATTGCTTGTGTTGGCATATCTGTAAGGCTTCTTGCCGGGCTTCGGCTGGATTGATGCTATTGGACAAGACATTGACGCGGATGTAGTTGGGCAGGTCGTCAGGAAAGTTGTTTAGCAATTCCCTTACTTCGTCCCAAGGAGCTGCTTCCGTTGCGGGTAGAGTTGTCAGAGGACGCGGATTGTCGATGGTGATGGTTTGACACACAGGTGACTCTCCGTGTCGGTCTATCTCAACCAGAGTAACCGAGTGTTCATAGTTCTCGTCAAAACTGACGGGAAGAGGCGAGCCGGCATAGCGGACATTGTGCTTTCCGGTATGGATAAACTGAGCATGGTGTATATGCCCCAGTGCCAAGTAGTCATAACCGCTACCTATTTGGCTGACACTCATGGCATCGATGCCGCCAATGACTTTTTCATCGCTCTTTTCATGTCCCGCAAAATCGGCACCGGCTATCGTAGTGTGGGCTGACAGAACAACTGGCAGGTTATCGACATTATGTGCCAATACCTCGTCTATCAGACCTTGCAGAAGTCCGTCTTGCAGGTTACGCTCGTGCGTATAGGGAATGGCAATGACATACCCTTTATTCGGAATACAAATAATGTGTGAGGATAGGTCATCTTTGTTCAGAGTACCAATCATGTGCACATTTAAATATTCCCAAGGAGTTCGAAAAATCTCATGCTTTGATCCGCTGTCGTGATTGCCGGCAGTAACAATAATGGTCATTTTGGGGCAGGCATCGTGCAGACGGATAAGGGTATTGTTGAAGAGTGTTTGAACTGCTGCCGATGGTTGCGAAGTGTGATACACATCGCCGCACAGCAGAAAGACATCAGGTTCATGTCTGCTGACAATGGTGACCATTTGATTCAGCATTTGTTGATGTTCATCGGTGCGGTCATAGCCGGCAAGGATGTGACCTAAATGCCAGTCGCCGGTGTGAAGAATTTTCATGGTGTTTCGTTTGTGATGTGGTGAGGTGGGTGGGACAGAC
>CAMOHN010000020.1 GCA_946615455.1 uncultured Bacteroidales bacterium | reverse complement strand
AGTTTTTTGCGCAAAGGAAAATAGCCACCAGTGTGCTGCCTCCCACGCCCACCAGACTACCAAAGGCGGCACAGATGTCCATCATGGGTTTAGCTACGGTGAGTCCGGATAGAGCCAACACGCCGCAGCCGTGGCCGATGAAGCTACTATCCACGATATTATAGACCGAGCTGGCCGTCATGGCGATGATGGCAGGCATGGCGTACTTGAAGAGCAGGTGGCGGATAGGCTCTGTCCCCAATTCGGTAGCTTTGAGTGAAGGTTTTCTACGCATTGTGATTAATCAGTCGGTCGGCTAATTGCAAGAAACATTCGGCAGCGGGATGTCCTGGTTGCAAGGCGATGGGTGTGCCCTCATCGCCGGATTCGCGGATAGACTGAACCAGAGGTATCTGTCCCAAAAGGGGAACGCCGAGTTCTTCAGCCAAGTTCTTACCTCCGTCACGACCGAAGATGTAGTATCGGTGGTCTGGCAGTTCCTCCGGGGTGAACCATGCCATGTTCTCCACGATACCCAGTACGGGCACTTGCAGTTTATCGTTGCGGAACATGTCCACCCCTTTGCGTGCATCGGTGAGTGCTACGGGTTGGGGTGTAGTGACCACGATGGCACCGGTCAGACGGACGGTCTGCATGAGGGTGAGGTGTATGTCGCTGGTGCCGGGAGGTAGGTCGATAAGGAAATAGTCCAACTCTCCCCAGTGTGCATCGTCAATGAGTTGTTTGATGGCATTGCTGGCCATACCTCCGCGCCATACGATGGCTTGTTCGGGATTGACGAAAAAGCCTATACTGAGCATTTTGATCCCATACTGCTCGATAGGTTCGATGAGTGTGCGCCCGTCTTCTTCTACCGAATAGGGGCGACCATCTTCGGTATGGAACATCTTGGGCATGCTCGGTCCGTGGATGTCGGCATCGAGCAGTCCTACGCGATAGCCTCGTTGAGCCAAGGCGATGGCAAGATTGGCTGTGACGGTGGACTTGCCCACGCCGCCTTTGCCCGAATGGATGGCAATGATGCGAGCGGCTTGCAGGGCGGGTTTAGCATTGTCCGGCTGACGGAAAGTCTGGCGGAACTTGGTGTGTATATGTACGACGGCATTGGGTTCGGCATAGGTCTGCACTGCCGCTTCGGCGGCTTTGAGGACGGACTTAAGGAAGGGGTCGGTGTCTTTGTCGAAGATGAGCGAGAAACTGACTTCAAAGCCGGAGATACGGATATCATCTTCGAGCATACCACTCTCGATGATGTTCTTGCCCGTTCCCGGGTAGCGAACATGAGTGAGTGCATCAATAATCTGTTGCGGATACATGGTTGGTTATGTGTTTTGTTTTACCAATAGGATACTGATTTCGTACAGCCCGTACAAGGGCAGGGTGACCAAGAGCAAGGTGAAGGCATCGCCTGTGGGTGTGATGGCGGCAGCCAATATGGTGAGTGCTACCACAGCATGACGGCGGTAGTGCTGCAACTGCTCGGCACGCACCAGTCCCGCCTTGCCCATAGCCCAAGCCACAAGAGGCATTTCAAAAACAATGCCAAACAGCAGTGACATGGTCAAAAGCGTAGAGATATATGAATTCAAGTCGATATAATTACCCACCTCGGGGAGAACTTGGTAGTTGTACAGGAAGCGGAAAGTGATGGGGAACACAATCAAGAAGTTGACAGCCATTCCCACAAAGAATAGGAGTGTGCCAAAAGTCATGATACGGAGTGTTGCGTGTTTCTCATTGGTATAGAGGGCAGGTGCCACAAAGCGGAATATGAGCCACAGCAAGACGGGAAATGACACCACCAACCCTGCCCATGCTGCCACACGGACATGTGTGACAAACTGGGCTGCCAATTGCGTGTTGATAAAGCGAGGACTCATCAGTGGCCAATCCAGCCATCGGAAGAGAACAAAGTCGCTCTTGGCTGGAGCGAACAAAAAGTCAAACAAAGGTTCACGCAAGCAAAACAGAGCCACGGCACACACAGCCCAAACGGCCAAGCAGTGAAGGATGACCGTACGCAACTCGTCCAGATGTTCCCAAAACGAGTGCATTAGAGCGTCTGCTGTTGGTCTTGTTGTTCCTTTGATTTGGTCTCGGTGGTTGTGTCGGAATCTTTGAGTCCTTCCTTGAAGGATTTGACTCCTTTGCCTAATCCGCGCATCAGTTCGGGGATTTTCTTTCCGCCGAAGAAGAGCAAGATGACCAAGGCGATGATGATGATTTCTTGAAATCCGAATGACATAGTATAGTGTTTTTGGATGAGATTACGATTGTTTGAGAGCCTCGACAAATCGGTCGATGTGCTTCATTTCTTTGGGTATATCAATGCGTTGTGGGCAGTGTGATAGGCAGTGGCCGCAGCCTATGCAGTGGTCTGCTTGTCTGAGTTTAGGCACGGATCGGTCGTAACCGACGAGGAAAGCGCGCCGTTGTCGTTGGTAGGCATTGTCGCGTGCACCGATGGTGGGCAGATTGCCTTCACTGATACACTTGTTGTAGTGCGCAAAGATTGCCGGGATGTTCAACCCATAGGGGCAAGGCATGCAGTAGTTGCAGGCGGTGCAAGGGATGGCCTTGAGTTCGTATATGTCGCGTGCGAGCGAGAGCAGGAAGTCCTCTTCATCAGTTCGTAGAGGTTCGAGTGGCGAGTAGGTGGCGACGTTCTCTTTGAGGTGCTCCAAATAAGTCATTCCGCTCAGGACGGAGAGCACGCCTTCGGGCGAGCCGGCAAAGCGAAAAGCCCATGCGGCGGGTGTTAGACGATTGTTGCGCAAGTGCATCTGGTGGACGATGGCATCGGGTTGTTTGGCAAGCCGTCCGCCTAATAGCGGCTCCATGATGACAGCGGGTATGCCACGACGGTGCAACTCGTTGTAGAGATAGACGGCATCGGTATTGCGCGGATTGATTTCGTTAGCATAGTTCCAATCAAGGTAGTTGAGTTCGATTTGCACGAAGTCCCAGTGGTACTTACCTTCGTCGTGCCAGCGCAACAACATATCAAAGACAGCCACATCACCATGGTAGGAGAAGCCGAGGTTGCGGATGCGTCCTGTCTGTTTCTGCTCAACGAGCCAGTCAAGCACGCCGTTATCCATATAGCGACCATAGAAGGCATCCATGCCATTCTTGTCACCTCCTGCCATGCCTACACCGTGCAGCAGCAAATAGTCCACATAGTCGGTCTGCAAGTACTTCAATGAGCGTTCAAACATGGCTTTGGACTCGGCAGCAGACCATGTATCGGGTGAGAAATTAGACAATTTGGTGGCTACATAGTAGGACTGCCTCGGATGGCGTGCGAGGGCAATGCCGGTGCTTTTTTCCGACTCACCTTGGCAATAGGCAGGCGAAGTGTCAAAGTAGTTCACCCCGTGGGCGATGGCATAGTCCACCATCTGATTGACTGCTTCTTGGTCTATGGGTGAGTCGGGGTTCTCACGCGCTGTGCCGCCTGCCATGACGGGCAAACGCATCATGCCAAAGCCCAGCAGTGACACTCGGTCGCCGGTATTGGGGTTGGTGCGCAAGGTCATGGTGCCGTTTGTAGGCTGTGTGTCGTCTGCCCGCGAGTTGGTTCCTGAAGTTGCCTTCTTACATGCCGTCAACAGCACTGATGAAGCTGCCACAGCAACGGCACTATGCTTGATAAACTGTCTCCTATCCATTTTATCTTTCTACTTTTAACTTTCTACTTCCAAACTTCTTTCAACTTTCAACTCACATGGTGCATCACATTGCCTTCCACATAGATGGCACTGAATGGTCGTGCCGGACAGAGGTGTTCGCACTTACCGCAGCCGATACATTTCTCGGTGTCCACTACGGGTACGCTGACCGTTCGTCCGTTGATGGACTTTTCGACCATTTGAATGGCCCAAGCGGGACATTTGTCGGCGCACAATCCGCAACTATCACCATTGCTGACGAGTATGCAGTTCTGTTCCATCCAGACGGCATGACCGACATGGATGGCTGTTTTGTATTCGGCTGTGAGGGGATGGATGGCGCCGGTGGGGCACACTTGGCTGCAACGGGTGCATTCGGGTCGGCAATAGCCACGCTCGAAGGACATGACGGGTTGCATCAGATGCATGGGGTCAGTGCTCGGACGCAGCACATTGTTGGGGCAAGCACTGACGCACAACTGACAGGCTGTGCAGTGGCGCGACATGTTGAAGGCTGACACCGAGCCCGGCGGTGTGACGGGGGTTTGTCGTTTAGGAGCCTGTTTGTCCTCAATGACAGCCAAGCCGCCGTCCACCTTTATTTTGGTCTGTGCCATGAGTGCCGAGCCGCTTGCCAGTGCCAGGCCACCAAGGAATGCCCGCTTGTCGGTATCCACTTTCGACTCTTGACTCTCGACTTTTGACTTTCGACCTACGACACTCTTATAATGCAGGGCATCAAACTTACACTTGTCCACGCAGTCACCGCAAACCACACAACGCGAGGCATCCACTGTACCGGCACGGAAGTCAATGGCAGCGGTCTTGCAGTTGCGCTCACAGAGCGAGCAGTTGCGGCACTTGTCTTTGTCCATTTTCACCCGCAAGAGTGAGAAACGGCTCAGGAAAGACAGCATCGTTCCCACCGGGCAAATGGTGTTGCAATAGGTCCGCCCGTTGCGCCATGCCAACACACCGAGCAGTACAAGCGTGAGCAGTGCCACCACAAAGGTGGTTACGCTGCGCATCCACAGTTCGGTAGAAGAGAACAGATAACTATCATAATGGCTCTCAATGGCAGCCAAACCGTTGTTAAGCAGGTCATACAGCGGGCGGAAGAGCGAGTTCACAATGCGCCCGTAAGCCGAATAGGGTGCCAGAAGTGTGGTCACTGGCGCAAAACCGACAATGAGGCAGACCACGAACAAGGCAAACACCCCATAGCGCAACCACCGCTTTTCGGGCGAGTAGCTATAACGGTTCTTCTTGGCTTTCTTGCCCGCCCATGCAAAGATGTCCTGCATGACTCCCAACGGACAGATGACGCTACAATACATCCGCCCGAAAAGCAACGTGACAACCACAAGACATGCCAACACTGCATAGTCCAACGCCAACAAAGCGGGCAGTGCCTGTATGCGAGCCACCCATGCTATATGCTGACTCAGCCCCCAACTGACTCCCAAGAAGAGCAGATTGATGAGAACAAACACAATAATAGCCAGCGTGATACGAATCTTACGCAACATAGAGGAAGTGACTAATCGGTTTATTACATTTGACTAAGGATAGTGACACACTCCTCGACGGTCTTGGCATCATTGAGTCGGCTGTCAATGGGGCATTGTCCCGAGCGGTCGCGATTGAGAATCTCGGGCACTTCTTCCGTGGCTACCACCCTAACGTCGTTCTGTTCAAAGAGTTCACGTGCCGGTGTACAAACGAGGTTGGTGTAGACCTGTTTGACTCCTCCTGCAATCATGAGGGCTGCAGCGGCTTTGCCAATGAGTTTGTCTGCCACGGTGGCACCTTGCAAACGGTCGGGCTGTTCGCGTATGAGTTGCAGCAGGTCTTGTACACCACGGTTCTCGTGGACGGTGGTCAGTCCGTGATTGCGAACCATGAGGCTGAAACCGTTGTCATTAAGCGTACGGAGCATGTCCTCACCGTCAATGGACAGGATACGATATTGGCGCGAGCCCAACCCTATACGCGCTGCATGCTCAATAGTATGTACACCGTGCCGCGAGTTGATACGTTCAATCAGTGCCGCGGCATCGTCACCTTCTTGGGACGGATAGTTGAACACCAAGTCCACACAGGCTTGATCCAATGCCACAGGGTCCAGCGAGGCGAGTATACCGATGTCCTTCATCTCGGGTGCAGCGGGATGCGAGTCGCAGTCGCAGTCCACCGAGAGATTATTAACCACATTGATATAGAGTATGTTGTTACCATGGTCAAAATAGTCATGCACGGCTTGTGCAGCCGCAGCCATTGACTCCAAGAATCCGTCTTGGTTGCCCGTGTGCAACCATGTCTTAACCACACTCTCGGTCACTCCGGCGGAGTGAATATAGGCTTTTCCCGCTGCTGAAGCCACACCAATGGACTGGTTCTTTAGCACGCCTCCAAAGCCACCCATGGCATGCCCTTTGAAGTGGGCAAGGTTGATCATAAAATCGTACTTTTGCAGGTGGGTTCCGACGCGGTCATAGTGAATCCATGTAGTGTCCCGAACGGGAATGGTGAAGTCGCCCTCCTCGTCCATGATGTCCACCGGTGCGATGGCAGTAAACCCGTGTTCACGAATGGTCTGCCAGTGTTCTTCGGTCGAATTGCGTTTGCCCGGATAGGCGGTGTTACATTCCACGATGGTGCCATTAACTTGCTGCACCAAGCGGGCAATAAGTTCGGGTTTGAGGTAATTGTGCCCGCCTGCCTCACCTGTTGATATTTTGACAGCCACACGACCGGTTGCCTCTCTACCGAGCGCTTGATAGATTCGCACCAAAGATTCGGGCGAGATGTCCTGTGTCATATAGACCACAGAGGTGCTGTCCGACTTGGATTCGGGCAACTGAGGTTGAGGTTTTCCGGACGAACAAGCCGTCATTAAAAGGATTAGTAATGAACTGATAAACAATGTTTTCATAGACGTATAATGATTTCAGAATTTCCAGTTGAGTCCTCCCATCAGGGTAGTGCGTGGCATTGGGAAGCCGGCATTGATTTCGTACTCTTGTGCCAGCAGGTTCTCGGCACGCAGTGTTGCCCACAACCCTTTCCACAGGCGCACTGCGGCATGGGCATTCCAAAGCGTGAACTGCTCTTTCTTGACGGGTGTGAGCGATGTGTAAAGACCATGGATGTGCTGCACACCGGTGCCAACACGGAAACGGTCGTGGTGATAGGTAAGCGACACATTGAGTTTATGTTCGGGTGCAGCTAAGACAGGATTAGCCATGTGCAAATAACTATAGTTGGCACTCAAATGCAGTCCCTTCCAAAGACGAACCGCAAGGTCTGCCTCTACGCCGGTGTTGCTGAGTTCGCCGGTATTGACATTACGGGGCTTGCCATCAATCATGCGCGTCTCGATGTTGTCTTTGGCATGCAGGTAAAACAGATTGACTCCAACCCGCAACCGATTGTCCCACAACAACTGGCGGTAGGACAGCTCGTAGTTCCAGAGGCTGACGGGGTTAAGATCTTGGTTGGCAGGGACATACATATAGAGTTCGCGCAAGGTGGGATTGCGGAAGCCTCGACTAACCAGTGCTTTGAGTTGTGTGTCATGTGGCAATAGGAACGATAGTCCGCCTTGCGGGGCATAGGACCAGCCCGTTTGAGAGTGCCAATCCAAGCGCACACCGGCATCAAGGCTGAACCATGCGACCACTTGCTGGTGAAAATCGACATAGCCTGCCAGTTCGTATTGGGTCTTGCGGATCAGGTCTTTGGTGGTTCCGTCGGCAATGAACCGATTCCACGCATGTCCGCCGAAATGCTGGTAGTCCAGTCCGAATGTGGTTCGGTTACCCCGAAAAAAAGCCACCGACTGATAGGCACTTATGCCCGCCATAAAGTCGGTATGTAAATAGAGTTTGGTTTGCGGTTCGGCATTGGGTGCATGCCCGTCATTGATTTCATGTCTTCCGCCGTTGTAATAAGCACGAACGGCACCCTGTGTAGCAAATTGTCCCTCTTCATATTGGTTCTCGGCCGACAAAGCCGCCATGCCGCGCAGGACATGCATATCGTTGTCTTCCAAAGGAGAGGAGATGGTGCCCGGATTGGACGAATTGAAATAGGCCACGTTGCCCGAAGCGGTCAGTTGCCAATTACTATTCAGGTCGTAACCTAAACGCAGGAAGCCGTTGTATTGATCAAAGTCCATGTTGTCACGATGTCCGTCGGTGCGGGTGTAGTTGAAGCCCACTGCCGAATGGAAACGCCCGCGACGCGCCTGATTGACGGCACCGGCATCCACCGAATAGAACGAGCCGTAGTTGAGGTGCAGGTCGGTCAGGACAGTGTCTTGCCGAGGCTGACGAGTTACGATGTTGATGACCCCGCCCATGGCATTGCTGCCATAGTACATCGAGGCCGGTCCACGAATGACTTCGACGCGTTCAGCCATGACGGTCTGGTAGTTGTCGGCTATGGGATGACCATAGATGCCTGCGTACTGCGGTAGTCCGTCAATAAGCACCAGAATGTCCGTATTGGGCTGTCCGCCTATGCCGCGCACTTTGACACCACCGCTACCGCCGGTGCTCACACCATAGCCTATCATACCGCGTTGGGTGACAAACAAGCCGGGCACCTCTTCGGTCAATGTGGGCATGATGGATGTTTGTTGTCGCTCGGTCAGTCGCTCCTCACCGATGACATTGACGGTCATGGGCAGCAGGCGGGCATCGGTTTGCAGGCGTGTGCCTGTGGCGACCACCTCGGGGATGGGTATAGGGCGTAGCGAATCCTGTTCTTCAGAACGCACAGGCAAAACGAACAATGCAAAACAGATTATCAGTAGGAGTATGTGTTTCATCATAATCGTTTAAGCGGGCAAAAGTAGGCATTTTCGCCCTTTTAATGAAAGTATTATCGTTTTTTTTTGGAAAGCGCATAAAGAGGGGCGTATCAGATAGCTCATAGTGTTGCGCGAAGAAGCAGGTGCAGGTCGGTTCGTGTAGGGGCGGGAAGACTCCTCTCCTGTACCCAGTTGCGTGCATAGACGGTATGAGACAGGCGTAGATAGAGACTCAGTTGCGGAATGATTTTCCAACGCACATTCAGGTATGCCCTACCTCCCAGCCCGTAGGCGGCATAGTTGCTGAAAGCATAGAGTACATCGCGCTCGTAGTGATAGATGCGGTTGTCCCACTGCAAAGCACGGAAACCGCACAGACTGAGTTGCAGTGTCAGCGGTACGGACGGGAACGAATAGTGCACATCCTGCATGAGGCTGTATCCGACCTGCAGCTGTACGAGGTTTACATCGGCTTGGGAGAGCAAGTACCACCCCGCCTGTTGCCACACAAAGCGGTAACGCAGTGAATAGGTGGCTTTTTCCCCTTTCTGCCGAGCACGCAGCCTTAGGTCCGTATGCCAATGTCGAGGACCATAGTAAGTCGTTTGGGCTGCCGCATCGTAGCCCCATGACGGTGCGTAGGTAATGCCGTACTTAACCCCTGAGAAACGGAACACATCGCCATACAGCGTCCAACGCCACGGATAGCATCGTTTCACATCAGCCGCTACATACAGCCCGTTCTCATCGTTGAGGCGGGATGTTTCGGAGAAAGCATAGCCATCGGGGTTGTCAAACCACGGCGAGTAGTAACGATAGAGAGCGGTCAGCGTCACATCATCCCACGGCAGATATCGTGCTCCCAACACGGTGCCTGCTCCCCAGCGGCGGTTCTGCGTGGCAGCCGCTTCGCCGAACCATATCCACCGCCGCCAAGCATAGCGGAATGAGATACCGCCAACCCATTGCTTGTCGCCACGGAAATAGTGTTGATTGTAGGCGGCATTGGCAAAATAGTAGCGCACACTGTCCGAATAGAGGTGTTCGGTCATGGTCAGTTGCAGGGTCAGGTTGTCGCGATGCCAAGTCAGGTTGCAGCCTATCCGATGATGACGCAAGGAGTCCTGCTGACGGTTGAGACTGTACCATGTGCTGACATCCCAATCTTTGTGGCGCAGCGTGAGACCCGCCCCCTGCAGAGCCGGTGTGGCAACCGACGAATAGGTGCGCAAGCCTTCTTGTCCGATGACGGCAGAAGCGGCATACATGAGTTTGCCGAAATGCAAGGGCGAAGCCGTCACCAATCCCTGTCCGAACGAGGCTTGGTATTGACCTGCCACCAGCGTGTGCACAATACCAATGTCGCTCACACGCAAAAAACCGCCGTAGAGCATGTCCTTTGCCGCTGCTCCCGTAGGGCGTTGCATAGTCAGACCTGCGACCACACGATTGCCGTAATTGAACCGATAGCGCAAACGGGCATAGACGGGGTCGGTCTGATTGTCGCGTTGCGGGTCTTCCATATAGCGTCCATCCGTTCGGAGCGTCAGTTCGTGCCGTGCCATGCGAAAAACCTCCGATGCATAAAGTCTTTTATCTCGGACAACAGGGCGCAGTGTGACAAAAGGTAGGAGGTTTCGGATTTCATAGTCCTTGAAACTGCCTATGAGCCGCAGCTCATAGAGGCTGTCCATGGGATGGGCATGGACATAGAGCAAGAGGTCGTCAATCTGCTTTTCGCTCAAGAATCGCAGCGAGAGCAACTCCTCACGCGAAGTGCTGTTCAGGTCAATGGGCTGCTCGGTGAAAGCAAGCAGATGCTCGTGCAGATCGTCATAGTCGGTTGCTTCGTTCTCGCTGAGGGCATAGTAGATGTCGGTTATCACATCGTCCACCGTGTAGTCGGCAACCGACTGCCCCAAAACGGAGACGGTCAGCAAGCAAAACATATAGAACAGCAGATGGCGCATGAGCGGCAAAAGTAGAGCCTTTCTTGCAGGCTTACAACAAACAACCTATTTTTGCGCCATGAAAAAAAGGCCGTTCATAGAATCGGTTATCCGATGGTTGGTGCTGATAGCGGGCTATGGCTATCTCATCTACCGATTGGTGCATTTTGACGGATACGAAACGCTCTTTGCAAACACAACGCAACATAGTGTCGGACAGTTTGTTGCATTATTGTTGTGTGTAGGTATGATGGTGTTGAACTATATGCTGGAAGCATGCATGTGGCATGTGCTGTTGGTCGGTGAAGGTACGCTA
>CAMOHN010000019.1 GCA_946615455.1 uncultured Bacteroidales bacterium | reverse complement strand
ATTGGTGGTAGCATCAAACTGCGAATAGACAAACGCTTGCAGATCGTCAAACGAGGCTTGCGACGGTTCTATGTGTGCTTGCTCGCAGTAGGCATAGAGCTTGTCCAAGTCCTGCTCGTAGGCAAGCACCGAATTGAGGGACATGCCCCGCTCGGTGCGCAGGTAGCGGTGGTAGTTCTTACGGATGGTTTCAGGGTCAGTCATACGCTACAGTGCCTTCAAATACAGCGTGATAAGTTTGTCCCTCGCCGGCGGTCAGATGCAGCTCCATCCAGGTACTATCCCCCGTCGAATAGCACTCTATCTCCCCTTTTTCAAAGAGGTAGGTCTGTGCAGTCACTCCGTCTTGAACCAGCCTTAGGCGGGCTCCGATCAGCGTCTTATCCACGCTCTGTCCGCGAAGTATATGCCAGGGCTCTGCCAACGAGTCCACTCGATAAACACCATCGGGCAACACCGTGTCGGTTAGCGGAATAATGATGTCGCTCATACTTACAATGGTGCCCGTACCATGCAGCGTGCCCGTCGAGTCTGTGCTCAAGGAGGCACTATATAGGTTCATGGAGCACACATTGCCATTCACACCGGCATAGAACTGCCCATAACAGCGGGCATCGGCATGGACAAACACCGTGTCTGCCGTCAGGTTGCGGCGGCTATAACTGCCATATTGGTAGTTATTGCATTGGGTGAACCCAATGAGCAAAAACAGAAACAACCAACTATGTTTCATCACTTTTCAAATTTCGTGTAGGTATCCATGCTGTCAGCCAGCCTATTGCCGTCACAATCAGCACCACCACTACAATGTCGGTGATATGCAGGGCAACAGGGTACGCACTCAGTACATATTCGGCACCACTGCCCATCTTGAGCCAGCCGTAATGTTCTTGACTCAGGCACAAAGCAATGCCGATGACCACACCCGCTGCGGCTCCGACCATGGCTATCAGACGACCTTCATAACGGAACACTTGCCGTATGAGGCCATCGTCGGCACCTAAATAACGCAACGTATGCATGTCTTGCTCCTTGTCCAATATGAGCATGGTCAGCGAACCAATCAGGTTGAACGAGGCAATCAGAAGTATGAAACTGAGCAGCAACACCGTCAGCAGTTTCTCTATGCGGACGATGCGGAAAAAGTCCGCCTGCTGCTCATAGCCGTCAGCCACCCGAAAACCGTCACCCAAGGCAGCACCAATGACTCGCTTGGCTTCACGGACGGGTATGTCGGGACTTAAACGCAACTCAATGGCGGTCACCTCATGCTCGGCATAGTCGAACAGCGTGCGCATCATGTCAATAGATACCAGCATCATACGGTCATCGTATTTGGCTTGCTGAACGGCAAAAATGCCCGCTATGTAACATGTGGCACGATTGAAACTCTTGTCCGGACGCATCATGTTGACCCGTCCGTTGCGCTTGGGAGCATAGACATGCAGACCCTTGACAAAGTGTGCCCCTATACCCAACTGACCTGCCAGACCTTGACCCAACACGGCGCGATAGAACGCACCGTCATCCACGCTGTACGTGCCGTCCGTGAGAATGCTGTCTATCTCAGTCAGTTGCTCGTAATCGGCATCCACACCTTTGAGCAGGGCGGGCAGTTGCTTGTCAGCATGCTCCACCAACGCCGTCTCTTCAATCACTTCCGAATGGACGGCGATAAAAGGCAAAGCCAACATACGCTCAAAGGCCGGTGTATCGCAGCGGAATGTCTTTCCCTCCACAGCCTCAATGCGTAGGTCGGCATCAAAACGCGAGAACATGCTCTCTATCACCTCTTCAAAACCGTTCATCACACTCATCACACAAATCAGCGCAGCCGTAACAACAGCTACAGCAGCGGCACTGACTCCGCTGACAATATTGATGGCATTATGACGCTTCTTGGAGATGAGATAGCGACGGGCTATATAGAAAGCGGCATGCTGCATCCTATGAACGAAGCAACTGGTCGATGTGCTCCATCTTGTCCAAGGTCTGGTCCAAATGGAAATGCAACTCGGGGATGATGCGCAACTGGTGACGCTCAAGGTGTCCCAACTCGCCGCGCAACTTGTGTGTGTCTTCCTCAATACGCTGCATGGTCTCCGTCTCTTTGGCAGAGGGGAAGATGCTCAGATATACATGGGCTATGGACAGGTCGGGACTGATGCGCACCTCGCTCACCGAAATCAGTATGCCACCTAACGAACGGGCATAGGTGAGGAACAGATCGCTCAGATCTTTCTGTATGAGCCGTTCTATTTTCTGTTGTCTTGTGGTTTGCATAATCAATGGTGTTTTGAATACATATAAACAAAGAAAGGAAAAAAGACCGCTCTTTTTTCCCCTCTGTCAGGATTGAACCGATCGGCGGTCTTGCTTGAGTTGCCGCAGGCGGTCTTAAGAATGATTAATACTTGTGACGTCCTTCGTCGGCAACGGTCAGTTTCTTGCGACCGTGAGCACGGCGGGCTGCCAATACGCGGCGACCGTTAGCGGTAGCCATTCTCTCGCGAAAACCATGTTTGTTGCGACGTTTGCGTTGTGAAGGTTGGAATGTGCGTTTCATATTCGTGTCTTATTTTTATGCCTTGACGGCGATTTTTGTTACTATTCCGCTTTTCGTTTTCCCAAAAAAAGCGTGCAAAAGTACACCTTTTTTCAGTCCCTGCAAAATAATTAACAAAAAATCATCTTTTTTCTTGTATAAGTGCGCCAAAAAATGTGCCTTTGCACCTTGAAATGAAGTTGTAACCACTCTAAAAAACAACTATATGGAAATCTCAACAATCACCAACGCGCCAATCAACGCGACCAACAAGGATCACATTGTCACTTTTGCTGCCAATCGCTCTGAGCGGGCACTACGCATCGAATGGGAATCGGAGCACAGTTTTCATTGATTGCTTGCCGCTCAACTGACACCGAGACAAAAAAGATATCCCCTTCCCAATATCGTGATTTGCATCTTTCGTATAGAGTATAGCAAGACTAAGAGATTGCTGGATTTGAGTCGTTTCAATACGGACATCTTTACCTATTTCAATTCAACCAAAAATAGGAAACAATATGGTTTGCCTACGCCCGAAGTAATCACAAGAAGGTTCGAATTAAGGACGGAGGCTAAGAAATCATAGCCACCTTGTGCAACTGCACAGACAGCCGCCAGTGAGGATGACGGAGTATATATTCGGCAGTCTCATGGGCTGTGATATTCGGTGCACAGGGTTGCAGAAAATGGTGGCGGGCGGGCACAAGATTATATAGGTGCTCCACATCCTTTCCCTCATAGACCACTTTCAGCTCGTCGGCATACGCCAAAACCACCGGCGCATCTTTGGGAGAACAGGTTATCCAGTCTATCCCATCGGGCAGCGGGTGTGTGCCGTTGGTCTCTACGCAGAGGCTGAATCCCGCTTGGTGCAGTGTATCCACCAATGCTTTGTCTATCTGCAAGGAAGGTTCACCGCCGGTCAAAATGAGCAGGTCGGGGGAATCTCCCTTAAGCAGGTCGGTACACCGGTTCACGATTTGTTCGGCGGTCAGTGTCATGCGAACGGAAAAATCGGTGTCGCAGAACGGGCAGCGCAGGTTACACCCTGCCAGGCGGACAAAGACAGCCGGTATGCCGGCATGATACCCCTCGCCTTGCAGCGAGCGGAAAATCTCAGTCACGCGGTATGTGTGTGCCGATGGCATCGTTGCTGCCTTGATAGGTTGGTTTATTCGTCCCGCTCGTAGATGGCTATACTGCCTTCGCTCTCTTGCACGCTGACTTTGTAGCAGTTCTCTACGCGGTCGCATATCCAGCGAGCCATATTCTCCGCACTGGGATTGACATCCATCACCTCGTTGATATACTTGTGGTCAAACGCGTCTTTGACGATGCGTTTGATTTGGGTGAAGTCGGTCACCATGCCATCGCGGTTCAGTTCGCGGGCTTTGCAATAGACAATGATCTCCCAATTGTGCCCGTGCAGTGCCTCACACTTGCTTTCATAGGAAAGCATGAGGTTGTGGGCAGCAGAAATCTCAATTTTCTTAACAACGTAATACATAAACTATTAACTAATAACTTATAAACTTCTTTCAACTTTCAACTTACAACTTTCACCTTTCCATAGAGGTCAAACGCTTCGGCTCGTGTGATGGTGACCGGGTAGAAAGTGCCGATGGTCAGCGGCGCGTGTTCTTTCTGAATGAGCACTTCGCAATCCACCTCAGGCGAGTCGTGCTCGGTGCGTCCGATATAATAGTCGCCTTCTTCGCGGTCAAGCAGGACACGCACGGTCTGTCCGACCATGTGCGCTTGTTGTTCTTCGGCAAGGTCTTGCTGGAGTGCCATGAGGGTCTGTAACCGTTCTTGTTTGACTGCTTCGGGTATGTTGTCCTCATAGTGCCGATAGGCATAGGTGTCGTCTTCGTGCGAATAGGCAAAGGCTCCCATACGCTCAAAACGCATTTGTCGTGTCCAGTCCATCAGTTTGCGAAAGTCCTCCTCGGTCTCGTCCGGATGACCAACCATGAGCGTGGTGCGCAGATAGATGCCGGGCACTTGCTCACGGATGCGCGCAATGAGTCGGTCCTGCTCGGCACGGGTGATATGGCGGCGCATAAGACCAAGCATGTGGTCGGTGCAGTGTTGCAGGGCAATGTCGAGGTACTTACAAACCTTTTTTTCCTCTGCCATGACGGTCAACAACTCATCGGGAAAGTCCGTAGGGTAGGCATAGTGCAACCTGATCCACTCTATGCCGTCCACAGCAGCCAAACGCTTAATCAGACGGGGCAGAGCATGGGTATGATAGAGATCCGTGCCATAGGACGACAGGTCTTGGGCTATGACATTCAACTCTTTGACCCCTTGTCGGCTCAACCACTCGGCTTCGCGAACAATCTCGTTTTCCGAACGCGAATGGTGCCTACCGGTGATGAGCGGGATGGCGCAGTACGAGCACATCCGATTGCAACCCTCGGAAATCTTCAAGTAGGCATAGTGTCGGGGGGTAGTCAGTTGCCTAAGGTGTCCTTCGCAAGGCGTGTGAGTCAAGGTCTCAACCAGATTGAGGTAGTCAAACTTGCCATACCAACCATCCACCTCGGGCAGTTCGGCAGGCAGATCCTTGGCATATCGCTGACTCAAACACCCCATCACATAGAGTTTGTCCAACTCACCATCGGTCTTGCGACGAGCAAAGTTAAGAATGGTCTCTATGCTTTCCTCCTTGGCATCGCCTATGAACCCGCAAGTGTTGATGATCGCCACGCGACTATGCGGCTTCTCAGGGTCGTGGTGACAATGCCAACCATAGGCTGTCAAATGACCCATCAGTCGCTCGGTATCCACTAAGTTCTTTGAACAACCGAGGGTGAGAATATCAATGTCTTTCTTTCCCATCAGTTGCCCAAGTCGCTGTGGAACTGGATACGCACAAGGCGGACATGCAACTCGTCGTAGTCGTCATAGCCCAACTCTTCCATAGCTACGTGGATATTGTCGGACTCGGCTTGCTTGAAGTATTCGTAGATGTCGTTACGCTCGTCCGGGTCCACCACCTCGTCTATGAAATAGTTGATGTTGAGTTTGGTGCCGCTATATACGATGGCCTCAATCTCTTCGAGCAGTTCGTCCAAAGACATGCCTTTGCTCTCGGCAAGGTCATCCAAATCCACACGACGGTCAATGGCTTGGATGATGCTGATTTTGCGGGTCGAGTCGTGTGCTACGGTGCGCACACGCAGGTCTTCGGGACGGATTATCTCGTTTTCATCAACATAGTCTTTGATTAGTTTGATAAACTCGGCTCCATACCGTTTGGCCTTACCTGCTCCCACACCCGGGATGTTCTGCAACTCCTCCATGGTGATGGGGTAGGTGGTTGCCATGGCTTCCAGACTGGGGTCTTGGAAGATGACAAAAGGTGGCACATCCATCTTCTTGCTCAATTTCTTGCGCAAGTCTTTCAGAATGGAGAAGAGCACATCGTCGGCAGCCGACGAACCTGCCATTTGGGTCTCCATAGGCTCGTCTTCGTCTTCG
Source organism: uncultured Bacteroidales bacterium (assembly GCA_946615455.1). GTDB lineage: Bacteria > Bacteroidota > Bacteroidia > Bacteroidales > Paludibacteraceae > Colicola. The sequence continues at coordinate 4,769 of CAMOHN010000019.1, read as the reverse complement.
TTGTGTACCTCAATGGGAATCTCAAAGGTGACAGGGTGCTTGGCATATTTGCGCCCTTCCGCCGTTATCTTAAGGTCGCCGTAGGACTCGATGTCCTTCTTTATATAACCGGCAATCATGGCTTGACGGATGATGGTGTACAGCGTGGATTCGTCTTCGTCCGAGGCAATACCAAAGTCCTCCAATTCATCGTGGTGATAAGACATGACGGCGGCTGTGCGGTTGCCGTGGATGATATCGACTATATGGTCTGACTTGAAGCGCTCGTTGAGTTGCAGCACCAACTCGATAATGATACCCAGCAACTCGCTCTCGTCCTCCATGCGGTAGGTCTTTTTGCAGTTGTCGCAGTTGCCGCAGTTGTCCGGCTCATACTCTTCACCAAAATAGTGCAACAATAGTTTGCGGCGGCAGAAAGGCGACTCGGCATAACTCTGCGTCTCGAACAGCAACTGGTTGTTGATGTCCTGTTCGGCTACAGGTTTGTCGCGTGCAAAACGACGCATGCGCTCTATATCTTTGGTGCTGAAGAAGCAAATACAAATACCCTCGCCGCCGTCACGACCGGCGCGACCGGTTTCCTGGTAATAGCCTTCCAAGGACTTGGGCACATCATAGTGCAACACAAAGCGCACATCGGGCTTGTCTATACCCATACCGAAGGCTATGGTGGCGACAATGACTTGCACACGCTCCATAAGGAAAGCATCTTGGTTGGCACTGCGCGTAGCAGCGTCCATTCCGGCATGATAGGGTAGGGCTGAAATGTTGTTGGCACTCAATATGCCTGCCAACTCCTCCACCGTGCGGCGAGCCAAACAATAGACAATACCCGATTTGCCCTCCATCGAGCGGATAAAGCGAATCACCTCTTTGTTTACATCCTCGGTCTTGGGGCGGACTTCGTAGTAGAGGTTGGGACGGTTGAAACTGGACTTGAAAATCTCGGCATCCAATATGTTGAGGTTCTTCTGGATGTCGTGTTGCACCTTCTCGGTGGCGGTGGCGGTGAGCGCCATTATGGGAGCCTTGCCGATACGCTGCGTCATGCTGTATATGTTGCGATACTCGGGACGGAAATCGTGACCCCATTCGCTGATACAGTGCGCCTCATCCACAGCGTAGAAACTGATTTTCACTTCTTTAAGAAAGTCTATGTTCTCGTCCTTGTTTAGGCTTTCGGGCGCAAGGTACAGCAGTTTGGTCTTGCCGTGCATCACATCGTCCTTGACAGCGGCTATCTCCGGACGCGACAGACTGGAGTTGATGAAATGGGCTACACCATCCTCTTCCGAGAAATTGCGCATGGCATCCACTTGGTTTTTCATCAGGGCGATAAGCGGACTGATGACTATGGCAACGCCATCCATCAGCAGAGCCGGCAACTGATAGCACAAACTCTTGCCGCCGCCGGTGGGCATCAGCACAAAAGCGTCTTTCCCATCCATCACACTCGCGATAATCGCTTCCTGATTACCCTTAAATGCTTCAAATCCAAAGTGATGCTGCAACGCACCAATCAGTTCCTCATGGCTCAATTTCATCGGTCAGTTTCAGTTGTATTAGCAAAATTTGCCGCAAAAATAACATCTGCTTATATTGCTTGCAATAGTTAGCAGCGAATTTTTGCGACAAATTGTTACAATATACTGTGTCGATTACGGATTTACCACCTTGCACGCTACACCTTTGATGAACACGGTGGAGTCACGGCGCATGGTGGCAATGGTTTTTCGGGAGCATGGCAAGTCGTGTCGAAAATAACGCGACCATAGTTACTATATACGCAAGAGTTAAGAGATATATTTTCTTATTTCGGCATAAAAACTGAAAAAACGCTTACCTTTGCCGCGTTATGACAAAACTGGTTATTTTTGATTTGGACGGCACGCTGTGTAACAGTATTGCCGATTTGGGACATGCATGCAACCATGCATTGCAGGCGTTTCAATTTCCCGTACATGCTATGGACGAATATCCGCGCATGGTCGGTAACGGTATCAACCGACTCATTGAACGCGCATTGCCCGTCAAGGAGCAGAGTCTTCCCGAGGATGAGCGCGCAGCCCTGGTGCAGCAACTTCGGACTTGTTTTATCGCTCACTACGATGCGCATTGCTGCGATTTTACGCAACCTTACGAAGGCATACAGGAGGTTCTGGCTGCATGCAAACAAAACCATATATTGATGGCAGTTGCCACCAACAAGTATCAGGCTGCAGCCGAACGGATTGTCCGGCATTTCTTTCCGAACCGCTTTAACTTGATTCATGGCGAACAAGAGGGTGTGCCACGCAAACCTGACCCTGAAAGCGTTCGTCGCATCATGGCTGCCTTGCATGCTGAACCGGAACAAACAGTGTTCGTGGGTGACAGCCTTGTGGACATACAAACGGCAGGCAATGCCGGACTGTCCGTCATTGCCTGCTCGTGGGGGTTCTGCCCAAGGCAGAAATTGGAAAATGCACAGCCCAACTACCTGATTGACGATCCGTTGGCTCTTGTGCCACTATTGATTGGTTAAAGACAAGTGTGGTTTCGCAATAGCCTTAGGGCTTTTGTGCGCCGTACCCTTCTTTGGCACCGAAGAGTTGCAACGCCTTGTCAAAGTTGTAGCGATTGCCGTACATCGACACGCGGATGGTTTCCGAACCTTGCATGTTCATGCCAAGAGCCGAACGGAACTGATTGGCTGCCGAGTTGGCATTGAACGAACTGCTGCTCACCACTTTGAGTGTAGCAAAGCCTTGCAGGTAATCCTGATCCAAAGCCTGTATGAAAGCATCACCTTTCTGCAACTCGAAGTTTCCTTCTACTTTCGGAATAATACGTTCGTCCAAGTCCTCAAACTGTTCTACCTTGACATTGGTCCACTTGCCGCCGCCGGTAGGAGGCAGTTGCAGGTCGGCTGCATTCATAAAGAAAGCGTTGTCGTAGATGTTGGTCTTGCGTTTGTTCTCAATGGGGGTGTCCGGACCGCTCAGCACGTGGGTGCGGGCAATGGCAGCGTAGTTGTTGCAAGCAAAGATGTTGTGGTGAAGGTCGCAATTGATCTTGGTCATGCACTCATAGCCATAGCCCATATCGCCCATCTCCTTGTCGCGGCACCAAGAGAATGCCACTGTATTATGGTGGAAATTGACATGGGAAGCCTCACCGTTCTTATCGCCTCCGTCAATGCGCACAGCACCATAGCGGTTGGATATGAACACATTGTTGCAAATCTCCACCTCGCCGCAACGCGAACCAATCTGAATGCCAAAATACACGCCGTTGGCAAACAAGCAGTTGCGAATAATCACATTGCCTGCGATCCAACCGTCGGAGTGGATAATCTGGTGTTCGGGCTGCTGTTGCGGATTGTCCAACATACGGCCGGTTTCAAACTTCTTTGAGGGGCAACCGTTGCGCGGATCGCTCGGGTCTGCGGGCATATAGGCATTCTCCATTCCGAGATTGAAGAATATACCATCAATCACAAGCGTTCCCTTAGGCTGTTTAGCCATCGCATCGTCCAATGCGCGGTTGGTCTGAATCATGCCCTTGCTCGTATTGCTGCCCAACTGCTCTTGGGTCGGCTCCATGCGGGTGATGTATTTGAGCGGGTCGCGAACGGTGAAATCGCTGTTCCAGCCGCCTTCAAGGGTAATCCAATTGTAAATCTCTACATAGCCGGCATTCATATAGCCGAGGTAATTACCCTCTGCTACACGCACAACAGCTCCATCTTCCTTGTTTTCGCGAATGAGATTGAGCACGGCTTGAAGGTCTTTTTTGGGTGTGGCGGCACTCAATCCGTCAGCACGGGCGGTACCGGCATTGCTCACGTAATACACCTTGCCGGAAGTGGCAGGTGTGGGGCCGGGGGGCGAAGCAGGGTCGTCTTTTTTCTGCGAAGCAGCGTCCTTGACGGCTTTCTGTACTTGTGGGTTCTGGGCAGCACTGCGGATGGTGCGCATCAGTTGGGCATCAACCGACACCGTAACCAGCATAGCGGCTGCAAGAAGCAGGAAAATACTCTTTTTCATAGTTGTATGGGTTTAGTTGAGGTTATAAACTTCGGTTAATCAAACTCAATCTTCGGCGCACGCTCGGCACCGGCTTCCGACTTGAAGTAGGGCTTTTTCTCAAAGCCGAACATAGCGGCAATGATATTGCCCGGGAAGCGGCGAACAGTGGTATTGAAGGTCTGAGCCGTCTCGTTGAAGATGTCGCGAGCGTAGGTGATACGGTTCTCCGTGCCTTCCAACTGGTCGGATACTTTGATAAAATTGTCGTTCGTCTTCAGTTCGGGATACTTTTCGATGACCACCATCAGTCTGCCCAATGCTTGACTGAGTTCGCCTTGTGCGTTCTGGAAGGCATCAAGGTTCTCTTCGGTGAGGTTCTGGGGGTTGATGTTCATCTGTGTGGCTTTGGCGCGGGCTTCTACCACATCCACATAGTTGTCGTGCTCTACGCGGGCAGCCTCTTTATACATGGCTACCAGATTGGGAATGAGGTCAAAACGGCGTTGGTACTGGTTCTCCACCTGTCCCCATGCCTGCTCCACATTCTCTTCTTGGGTGACCAACTTGTTGTAAGTAGTCATCATCCAGGCTGCAATCATACCGATTACAGCCAACACAATGATTGTGTTAAGAACTCCTTTTTTCATACTTTGTTGAGGATTATTTTTGGGTTATTACTATTGTCGTTTCTTTATTTTGAATATGGCAGATTAGAATCGTCTGCCGGCACCGCCGCCCGAACTTCTGCCGCCGCCCCAC
>CAMOHN010000018.1 GCA_946615455.1 uncultured Bacteroidales bacterium | reverse complement strand
GTGATGAGATAGAAAGGCTTGCCTTGTTGTTCACACTTGTTTTTTAATTCAACCAAGCGGGGCAAAAGCGACAAATCGGTTTTGTTCAGGTTGTAAAGGATGGCGAGGGTCACCGGCTCTTCGCTTTCGAGGATGTCATAGGTGATGTCTTCGTAGTCGGCATTGAGTATCTCAAAGTCATGAATAGGTGGTTCATAGCCTTTTTTGATCAGGCGTGAGTTTTGTCTAACAAACGTCCACGATGAGTCGTTGCTTGGGTAGTTGTCCACGGTGAAGTCTTGTTCTACACCGTCCTTTGCATAGGTGAACGTGATGTCATATTGGTCGGGCTCGGCATCTTCGGGGTATTCCATTAGCGAGGGGATATGATTGCCGACTTTGTAGGGGCGGAAATCCAAGACGGGTAAGTGGTAGAGTGTCCACACCATCCAACCGATGACCAATCCCGCAGACAGCAGAGCGATTGCTCCTTCTGCCTGCCAAACCCAAAGCGGGCGGGTATAGCGTTTGGTGCAGAGCAGTATAATGGTGAGGCTGAGCAGAACGATGTTCTTCCAAAAGGTCTGCCAGTTGGTCAGTAGGATCGCATCACCAAAACAACCACAATCGCTCACGGGGTTGGTCAGAGCGATGTAGAGTGTGAGCGGTGTCATGACTAAAAAGAAGCACAGACTTAGCCATGCCGTCCAGTTAGTATGTACATGAAGCAGCAGGCAGATGCCCAATACAAATTCAATAGTGATGAGGCAGAAAGCACCGGTCTGTGCGAATGGAAGCAGATTGGTGAACCCTTCGCCAAAAGCCGTCAGATAGTCCTCAATCTTATAGGTGGTGCCTAATGGATCGATTGCCTTGACTGCACCGGAGAAGATGAAGGTCAGTCCTAAAAGGGTGCGGGCTATGTGGGATACGACCGCCCATACGGGGTTGTTCTTGTGCTTCATTGGGCTGGAGTTAATGTGGTTTGAATCAGATAGAAGACGGCATAGTTGAGCATGTCAAAATAGTTGCCGTCACAGCCTTCGGATGCGAGGGTCTGATGGTTGTGTGCTGCAATGGACTTGTTGCGATTGATTTTGGTGAGTATGATATCCGTGAGCGACGAGGGGTACATCTCACGCCATGCTTCGCCATAGTCATGGTTCTTACGCAGCATCAGTTCTTTGGCTTCCTTGATGTATGCATCATAGAGTTCGGTGGCACGCTCGGCAGTCATGTCCACCCCGTCGGCAAAGCCTTGCCGCAGTTGAATGAGTCCGATGACGGCATAGTTGACAATGGCCATCATCTCGCCTTCGACCGATTCACCGACAAGGTTCTCGCCGGTCATTTCTATTTCGCGCACACGCTTGGCTTTGATGAAGAGCTGGTCATTCACCGTTTGCGGACGCATGATGCGCCACGACGGACCATAATCTTTCATCTTGACCACAAAGACCTTGCGGCAACGGTCGATGACCTGATCAAATTGGGTGGCAGTCGTTTTCATGATAGCATCTGTTTGAGGGTGGCAAGGGTGACCGGTGTCTGTTCACCGGTGAGCATGTTCTTTAGCATCACCTGCTCGGCGTTCATCTCGTTCTCGCCGACGATGGCTACAAAGGGGATGTGATTGGCATCAGCGTAAGCCATTTGTTTTTTCATCTTGACCGCTTCGGGATAGATTTCCACGGCAATCCCTTCGTTGCGCAAGGCAGCAGCCCACGCCAGGGCATAGCGTTTCTCGGCTTCACCAAAGCAGGCAAAGATGAGGCGTGTCTGTTCGGCGTTCTGCTCGGGATAGGCATTGAGTTGGCAGAGTACATCATAAATACGGTCTGCACCGAATGAGATTCCCACGCCGCTAACACCGCTCAAGCCGAAGATGCCGGTGAGGTTGTCATAGCGGCCGCCACCGGTAATACTGCCAATGGCTACATCCAAAGCTTTGACCTCGAAGATGGCACCGGTGTAGTAGTTCAAACCGCGAGCTAAGCACAGATCCAACTCAACGGGCAGGGTCACACCAGCGGTTTGCATCAGGTCGAACACCTCTTGCAGTTCGTTCACGCCTTGCAGACCAATCTCGTCGTCGGCCAAGAGGGTACGCAAACGCGTCAGTTTGTCTTGGTTGGAACCGTCCAGATGGAGAATGGGTTGCAGTCGATCCACAGCTTGAGCTGACAATCCCCGTTCTTGCAATTCTTCGTTGACTTTGTCAATGCCGATTTTGTCCAATTTGTCAATGGCGACAGTGATGTCCACAAGTCGGTCTTCCGCGCCGATGAGTCGGGCTATGCCTGCCAGTACTTTGCGGTTGTTCAGGTGCAGACAGACGCGAATGCCAAGGCGGCGATAAACCTGCTCAACAATCTGTATGAGTTCCAACTCGCCCATTAGCGAGTCGCTGCCCACGATGTCCACATCGCACTGATAGAACTCGCGGTAGCGTCCTTTCTGTGGACGGTCGGCACGCCAAACGGGCTGAATCTGATAGCGACGGAAAGGAAAGACGACCTCTTCACGGTGTTGCACCACATAGCGGGCAAAAGGAACGGTGAGGTCATAGCGAAGACCCTTCTCGGGAGCTTCCGAGGCTTTTTCACCGCTGTTCTGGATGCGGAACAGCAGTTTGTCGCCCTCCTCACCATACTTGCCCATCAGGGTCTGCATGGTCTCCATAGCCGGGGTCTCAATCTGTCGAAAACCATAGAGGCGAAATACCTCGCGAATGGTGTTGAATATATAGTTGCGGCGTACCATTTCTTCGGGAGAAAAGTCGCGCGTCCCCTTGGGGATAGAAGGTTTTTGAGCCATAAAAAAGTGTATTTGTTCTGAATGTTATTGTTTGGGGAACAGTTGCTTGTATATCTTGTCCGTTGCTCCCAATTCGGACTTGATGTATGTTGTGGCGGCTTGTCCCATCTGTTCGTGGCAAGCCAGCATGTTGTCCATGGTGTCGCGGAATTGCTTATAGTTTTTGACCGTTGCTGCGGCACCGGCATCGACCAAACCCTTGGCTTCGCGGAACTTGTGATAGTTGGGACCGAAGGCAACGGGTATGCCATAGACGGCTGCCTCAATGGTATTGTGTATACCCACGCCAAAACCGCCTCCTATATAAGCAACTTGGGCGTACTTATAGAGTTTGGAGAGTAGCCCCATCTGATCCACTACCAGCACACGGGTTTGGGTTAGGTTATGGCGGTTGGCTTCGCTCCAAAGCACATAGCGTCCTTGGAAGAGTTGGAAGATGTACTGCATGTGCTTTTCGTTGATCTCATGCGGCACCAGAACCAAGCGCACATCGTCCCGCTCGGACATATAGCGGGCGATCAGTTTTTCGTCGGGCGGCCAGGTGCTGCCTGCTACTAAAACGGAGGGTGGAACGGTCTCTGTCAGTGAGCGTTGCGCAGTGAAAACCTCCATCTGTGGAATCTTACGAGTCAGCTTGGAAATCATGCGCACACGGTCAAAGCGCGTGTCGCCAACCACGGTGACTGCCGTTATGCCATGGGAGGCAAGCAGGTCGGCTGAAGGTTGATCCTGTACATAAAGACGGGTAAAGTATTTTAACCAATTCAGATAGGGGCGGCCCCACGGACGGAAAAAGAGTTGGGTCGGACGGAAGATGGCACTGATAAGGTAGGTAGGTATGGCGCGTCTGTGCAACTCTTTCAGATAGGGTTTCCAAAACTCATACTTAACGAACACAGCCATCGAAGGCTGTAATGTCTCTATGAAACGACGGGCGTTCTTTCCGGTGGCAAATGGCAGATAGAACACACGGTCGGCATGCTCATAATTCTTGCGCATCTCATAGCCGGACGGAGAAAAGAAAGTGAGTACCACTTTCTTATCGGGTTGGTCTTTTTTGAGTCGTTCGATGATGGGACGGGCTTGCTCAAACTCGCCTACAGAGGCGGCATGAAACCATACACAGCCGTGCAACTCATCAAGAGTGTTGACTTCTGTGGAGTTTTCTTGGCGTAATTGCTTGAGCGTGTCAGCCTGACCGCGAACCAGCAGACGGGCTTTTTTATGACCGAACAAGGCGGCAATACGAACCAACAAAAAATAGAAACGCATGATTGGAACTAAACAGGAATGATTGTCAATTAAGCGCGGCAAAGGTAGCGTTATTGTTTCTAATGAGCAAAATAATATCGCTGCGAGTACTAAAAACGAATACTTATTTGCACCGACAATAGTTTTGCCGTACTTTTGCGGGTTGAAAAAATCAATAAACAATCACATTATAACCATGAAAAAACAAGCTGTAATTCTTTTGGTCGTATTGGCAGCCGCTTTGGTATCTTGCGGTTCAATGACCAACGCCACTTCGTCACAAACCACAACAGGCAAAGCCGCTGCCGTGGCCGAGAAAACATCGAATGTCCTGACAAAGATTGACAATCTGCTGGACATGTATGACCAGTATGTGGGCAAATACATTGCTGCCTATAAGGCTTTTCGCAGCGACGACCCGTTGACCAAACTGTCTGCCGCCACCGAGGCTGCGCAACTGCTCAAAGATGCCAACAATATAGGTACCCAGTTGGAGGGTTTGAAGAACCAAATGTCCAACTCGCAAGTGTCACGTTGGACCAATCTGGCTTCGCAACTAGCAACTGCCGTCAAGGACTTTCAGGCTGAGAGCGGAAAATAATGCGGCAAAGTGACACAAATCTTGTAGGATTGTGTCAGAGAAGTTATCTTTGCGGCGTTAAAGCGCAAACTAACGGAAGAAAAACACTAAAAAAAGCATTCTTATGATTAACTCACAAGACATCAAGAACGGCGTATGCATTCGCATGGATGGTCGCTTGTATTTTGTAATCGAATTTCTGCATGTCAAACCCGGCAAGGGTAACACCATCATGCGTGTTAAGTTCAAAGACGTGGTGGACGGTCGCGTGTTGGAGCGCCGCTTCAATATTGGCGAGAAACTGGAGGATGTCCGCGTTGAGCGTCGTCCCTATCAGTATCTCTATGCTGACGGTCAGGACTATATCTTTATGAACCAAGAGACCTATGAGCAGGTGCCCATTGCACACGACCTGATTACGGGTGTGGACTTCCTCAAAGAGGGTTTCATCTGCGATGTGGTCAGCGATGCTTCCACCGACACCATTCTTTTTGCCGAGCTGCCCACTAAGGTAGAACTGGCAGTGGCTTACACCGAGCCGGGTCTGAAGGGCGATACAGCCACCAACACACTCAAGCCTGCCCGTCTGGAAACAGGTGCAGAGATACGTGTGCCTCTGTTTGTGAACGAAGGCGAGATTATCCGCGTGGATACACGTGACGGCAGTTATTGCGAACGCGTGCGCTGATGAATACATTGTTCGAGCGTCTTTACGGGCACGAAGCCCAAGCGGTTTATTTTGCCCCGGGGCGCGTCAATCTGATAGGCGAACACACCGACTATAACGGTGGGTTCGTCTTTCCTTGTGCCATTAACTTTGGTACCAGACTAACCATTGCGCCCAACCAAGACAGATGCCTGCGTTTTCGCTCGGTTAATATGGAGCCGGTGGTCGAATTGCCCATTGACCAATGTTTTGCCCCATTGCCCGATCGCTGTTGGGTCAATTATCCATTGGGTTGCATTGCGCAGCTCGCTACCTTGGCAGGGGGGCTTCCTATGGGCTATGATATGCTCTTTGAGGGCAATGTCCCCTTGGGTGCTGGTCTCTCGTCCTCGGCTTCCATTGAGGTGGTAACGGCGTATGCTTTCAGCTGTCTTTTGGGAAAGAACCTTTCTCTAATCGAGATTGCCAAAGTGGCACAGCACTCGGAACACAGTTTTGCCGGTGTGCAATGCGGTATAATGGATCAGTTTGTGGCTGCCAATGGTCGCCAAGACCATGCCTTGTTTCTCAACTGTGATACCTTAGAGTTCATGCAGGTGCCTATTCGCTTGGACGGAGTGGCAATCGTGATAACCAACAGTCATAGTCCTCATCGTCTTGACAGTGGCACCTATAACGAGCGTGTCAGAGCCTGTCAAAAGGCTGTTGAGTGTATTCGTAAAGAGAAAGAAATAGAGTATTTGGCTCAACTCTCGCCCGAAGACTTTGCTCGTGTTCAGCATACGCTGACCGACGCGGAGTTGCTTCGTCGTGCCCGCCATGTGGTCAGTGAGACGCAGCGTACCAGAGAGGCTGTGCAAGCATTGCAGCAAGGCGACTTGAACACTTTTGGTCTGCTTATGAACGCCAGCCATCGGTCGTTAAGAGATGACTATGAAGTGACCGGCGTGGAGCTGGATACGCTGGTGGAGGCAGCTTGGCAAACAGCGGGCGTATTGGGCTCGCGTATGACAGGCGGAGGCTTTGGCGGATGTACCGTCTCGTTGGTTCGTGAGGATGCCATTGAGGCATTCAAAAAGCAGGTCAGTCGAGTCTATACCGAAAAGACAGGACTGACCGCTGAGTTCTATATCGCCCGAACAAGCGATGGCGTACATATTGTCAGAAACGCCAACTGATGCCTATTCGACCGTTTATTCCCTGTGACTGATAGCCATAGTACAGATCGTTGAACCGGTGCAGGTAGTTGTTGAGTTGTGCATAGCAGTACAACCAACGATTGACATTGTAGCGTACACCAAGAGAGAGGTCAATGGTCGGCTTGAGAGTCGCCGTCGTCTTGTCGCTTAATAAGGCGGTGCGCTTGCCTGCAAAACAGTTGTCTGAATAGATAGACCATTTGCTGTCAATATTGGCATTGATGTGCAACTCAGCGTCCCAGTCCGGACGATCGTAGGCTTTGCCCATATAGTTATAGTAGTGCCCTTCAAGTCCAATGTGGATGATGTCTCGATAGTGGTAGGTCATCTCTGCTCCTACTCGCCAACGGTTGTAGTCGGTATATTCATATTCAAGGAAAGGCACAGGCACAACTTTAAGGTCGTTCACGGTGGGGGCAATCACATTGATGGTGTTTTGCAAGCGTGCATAGCCACCATGAATGTCAAAGAAGAGTCCGTCCACCGGTTTGATTTTGAAGCCAACAGTAGCGTCCACCGGGGTATAAGCGGTAACATGATGTGAAACAATAGCGAGTTCGGGATTGCGAAAATGATTGGATGCCATATAGTCTTTGACCGTGCCATAACTGAACTGTCCTGTGGCTTTGGCATAGACAGCCAGCCATGAGGGAATGATGCGGTATTCGATTTCCACATCGGGTGATGGGGCAAAACTGATGTCTTTAATGGTGGAGAATAGTTGTCCTCTTCCTATGTTAAGATCCAGATTGACACCTGCATGCAATATCAAGTTGTCGTTCTTGTATTCATAATATGGATGAATACGGAAGCCGTGACGCGGATTATAGAGTGTGTCCGCGATGTTTAGTTTTTTCTCTACCGCCATAAAAGTGTTTTGCATGGTAAAATCGATGGCTCCCATGTGTTCTTCAATGGCTAACCCTGTCCATAAAAAGGCTCGTGCCGAATGTTCAGTGACCCATTGTGGCAATACGTATGCCGTATAACCCACTGCGACAGAATATGGGAATACGCTGTTGGACGAAGCGTGTAGTCCCAGTTGAGCCGCCACATCCCAAGCTTGTTGTTTGTCTTCGGCTTTCAGTTCGCTGTAGCGGGAGATGGATAGGTTTTTGTCAGACTCATAGTAGCGTCCGTAACGGGTGAAGAACAAGTGACTACCGGCAACATCAAAAAAGAGTGTCGGACGACTGAACGTTTTGCTGACTCGCAGTCCGGCAGCACTAAAAGAGTTGGTTTTGATGCCCCATTGCGCATCATGGTTAGCCCATACATTGAGTTCGACCCCGTTCTTTTTGTCCTGTTTTTCATACTCAAAATCGAGGTAACTGCACGGATAGCCACCGGCTACGGTGATATGTCCGTTGGTGGGTTGTGGATGTGCAAATCGGATGGTTGATGCCGCCAGCGGGCTGAGGTGCAGAGCCGGTGAGAAAGGCTCGGAGTAGTCGCTGAAAGACAGATTGACCGGTTCGATGCGTGTTTCCACTTGTTGGAGTGTGGTGTTGAGTTTGCCGGCATGCTGAATGACGGGCTGAAACTCGCGCTCAACCACCACATTGCGGTTGATGGTTGTGTCGTTTTGTTGAGCCTTAACGGCTATGGGGAGCAGGGAGCACAATGCTCCGATGCTCAACCAAAGGCGGGTTGTTTTCATGGTTCGTCCTCCTCTTCTTCCGTTTCGGTTTCTTGGGGTGTTTCCAGTCGCTGAATCTCGTCCAAGCGTTGGGTAATGGTGGTTTGTATGTCATCCTCGGTCTTGTAGTTGGCTTGAAGCGAGAGTAGGTATTGCTTAGCTTGGAACAAGTCGCCGCGTTGGACATTGATATCACTGAGCAGAATCAAAGCTTTGGCAAGCCAGTACTGGTGCTGCGTCTTCTTACCGGCAAAAGCCATTATTTCGCTCTCGGAACTATCCAAAGCTCCTAAACGGAAATAGCAGTCTGCCAGCAAATAGGCGGCTTCTGCTCCGGTAACTACGCGTACATTTTTACTCAGTGGACTCAGGTCTGCTGCCGCCAAGCCATAATCGCCTTTGCGATAATAGACTTTGCCACGGTTATAGAGTGCCTCTTCGCGCACATTGTCGTTGGTCTCTTCGTCATCCAAGAGGCGTGTAGCCACTTCGACGGTGGTATTATCATCGTTGAGGAAGAACGAGCAGCGCAGAATACCGATGTTGGCAGTATTGACGGTCTCTTTGGATGCAGTCAGGTCGCGCAGGCGGGTAAAATAGGTGCGGGCTTCTGCATAGTTTTTGCGCTCATAGAGCAACTCCGACAGACGGGTGCATGCTTCTTCCATATAGGCATTGCCTTGTATCTGCGTAAGGTCTTTGTAGAAACCGATGGCTTCGTCATAACTGCCGATGCGATAGTAGCTGTCGGCGGCATGATAGGTGGCGGCCGTGCAGTAGCGTCCACCCGAGCAGAAACGACTAAGGTAGGTGGTCATACCAGCCGCTGCGGCTTGGTAGTTGCCCATCATATACTGCAATTCGGCTGTGACATAGGTCAGCGAGTCTTCTTGTTGCGAGGCGGAGGTCTTCATCTTGCCGATTTGCTTGACATAAGCCAGATACTCGGATATACGGTTGGTCTCCACATAGATTTGTTCCAAGGCATCCAAGGCGGTATAGGCTTCTTCGCTGCCGTTGTAGAGGGCGATAGTCTGCTTAAAACCGGCAATAGCTTCGTCATACTGTTTGCGGTCGCGATAGATCATGGCTCGTTCCACGCAGGCTTTGCGAGCATAGTTGCTGTTGGGGTAGTCTGCTATGAGCCTATCGTAGGCTTTGATGGCTTTGTCCTGTTCGTTGGCTTGCAGGTCGGCACGCGCCACTTCGTAGAGTGCATCGTCTGCATAGTCCGATTTGGGGTATTGTGCCACCAGCTGTTCCATGGTGGCTGCTTTGTCCGAATAGTGGCGCAACAGTCCCTGGGCATAACCTATCTGGAAAGTAGCATAGTCAGCCCCCGCCGCCTTGCGTTCCATGACTTGGCGATAGGCTGTGATGGCATCGTTGAACGCACGGCGGTTGAAACAGCAGTCTCCGATACGGTTCATGGCGTCCATGTAGGTTGCCTGCTTGTTGTCGGTGTGCCCTATATAGCGTCGGAAGGCCAATTCCGCCTCCGAGTATTGCTTGAGGCTGAACAGCGAATAGCCAATCAAATAGTCGGCCTGCTCTTTGTTTGCCGAAGTGTTGTCCGGAATGGTGCGGAACAGCATCAGGTCGTTGTAGCAGTCCTCATATTGGTGCAAACGATAGAGTGCCTCGGCGCGATAGAAATAGGCATCGGTCTTATACACAGACGACCCTGGCTCGTTGGTTATGACCTCGGTCATCCATTGCCGTGTCTCTTGCATCTTACCTTGTAAGAAAGCATCCACACCAATCTGATAGCGCAGGTATTGTTTGATGGCTTGCGTATTGGCAGTCTGTTGGGGTATGGCTGCCGTGGCATCCAAGGCGGCACGATAGTTCTTGGTGCTCATATAGACCGAAGCCAACAACTGATAAACTTCGGTTGCATGTTCGGTTTGCGGATAGGCTTTCAAGAAGTCGTTGAAGGCAGTGATACTCTCTCCTAAAGCCGTGCTGTTGCGGTGGGTGGTGAGGGCATAGTTGTACATTGCCTCTTCGCGCACTTTGTCGGTCAAACCAAAGTTCATTGCAGCCGCATACGCCAGCTTGGCACTCTCCAGTGCGTTGGTCTTGACATAGGCATGTCCCAAGTGCAGGCAGGTGTTTTCCGACAACGTGTCACGCTCTTGTTTGACCTGTTTGAGGTAGGTGATAGCATCGTCGTACTGTTGTTGGTAATAGCACGCCATACCCAGCAGATAGAGGTCGTTGCGCTGTGGGGTCTGTTTGTGCTTGGTGGCAGATGCTACATACAAACGTAAGTGGTCGGCAGCAGAGGCATAATCGGCTTTGTTGTACTGCATCTCACCCAACATACGGTGTATCTCGGCATTGTTGCCATTGTCGGGATTGGCCGTCATCAGCTCGTCGGCACGCTTGACCACCTCGTCATAGTTGCGCTTGGCATAGTATATCTGGACGATGTAGTAGGGGACAATGTTCTTGTATTCTTCGGTTTTTTCCAAAGCAAGAAAGTCTGGCAGCGCCTTGTCGTAGTGGCCCTGTTTGTACAGACAATAGGCATAGTAGTACTTGCCTTGCAGCGTATATCGGTTGGTGCTGGAACGCAACGTATTGAAGCAGGTTAGGGCTGCGTCTGTGTTGCCTTGTTGCAGAAAAGCGTACCCTTGGTAGAAGAAGTACAAGGGTTGGTCGTCTCTGCCCAGCTGTTTCCAGTCCACCTTCCTGAAGGTGCGTGAGGCTGCTTTGTATTGTTTCTTTTCGGTTTGCAATACACCCAGCATCATCTGCGCCTCGTGGTAGTAGGTGGTGTAGGGGTAGTCAGCAAGGTACTGCTTGATGTCGTTTTGCAAGTGGCTGTCCCGTGTTTCAAAGCGGTTCTTCAGAGCGAAGAAGGCATCTTCCATCGGGTTGGCAGACAGGCAAATAGAGCACAGCAAGCACAGTACAAGAATGCCTATTCGTCGGTTCATTTTCTATGGTTTTTGTGTTTTCTGTTTTGCAAGTTGCGTTGGCGGCGTTTGTTGATGGTCTGTATGACGGCAAACAACACAATGGCC
>CAMOHN010000017.1 GCA_946615455.1 uncultured Bacteroidales bacterium | reverse complement strand
ACTGCTGTTTGCCATATTGTCATTGTGCATGTTCCTGCCTGCCGCTGCCGCTGTCAAAGACACTGTGACCGTGGTCAATACCATGGACGATGTCTATGCAGTGGCGGATACCACCCTTGCCACGCAAGCCCCAACCACGGCCTGGAAACCCGACCCTAATCGGGCAACATGGTTGGCGGTTATTGTGCCCGGATTGGGACAGATATACAACCAGAGTTACTGGAAACTGCCCATTGTCTATGGTGCCTTCATGGGTTGCGCCTATGCCATCTCGTGGAACGGGAACATGTATAACGACTACAAAACAGCCTACCGTGACATCCTGACCGACACCGAACTGTCCACCGACCCTACCCGTTCCTACAACGCCATTCTGCCCCCCGGCTACACCATTGAGAGCATGGGCGGACGCAGCCAATACACCGCCACCCTGAACAGCCGGCAGAACCGCTACAGACGCTTCCGCGACATTTCCATTGCCGCCACGGTGGCTGTGTATGTGCTGACCATCATCGATGCTTATGTCGATGCACAACTGTTTGACTTTGAGATTTCACCGGACTTGACACTCAATGTCAGTCCTGACATACACCTTGACAGCCCCCGAAACACGTTTTCACCCATTCAACAACAATCTGCCGAAATCAAACTGGCACTAACTTTCTGATTCAATGCAACAGACACTTTTCCAACGACTGCTTGTATGTACAATCTTTTCGACTGTGGGCATCTTGTGCCATGCACAGAACCTGCCCGGCGACACCCTCTATACTGACAACTATGTGTTGGACTCGCTGTTGGCCAATGCCGACACGCTGGAGATAGGTCCGGACTCGATTGGCGAGCTGACAGTGGACGACAATATTCTGTGTTTCTTTGACGAAGCCATGGCTTGGTTGGATACCACCGACTGCTCGGCAACAGACATTGTGGAAGACCTTCCCGACTCGGTCTATAAAGCGCGCCTGCAAGCCCTACCCTTCGTCATTGAGGTGCCCTACAACAGCGTGGTCAAAGGCTTCATTCACCACTATATCCACCGTGCTCCGCGCCAGTTGGCCAGTTTGAGTCGGTTGTCGGAATACTATTTCCCTATGTTTGAGGACATACTGGCTCGCTATGAACTACCCTTTGAGTTGTGTTATCTGGCGGTGATTGAGTCTGCCCTGAACCCCTTGGCTCGTTCGCGCGTGGGAGCCGCCGGTCTGTGGCAATTCATGCCCTCGACAGGAAAGTTGTACGGACTGGAAATCAACTCGCTGGTTGACGAACGCCAAGACCCGATTCGCTCGACGGAAGCCGCCTGCCGCTACCTAAAGAACCTGCACTCGCTGTTTGGCGACTGGAACCTCGCCATAGCCTCCTACAACTGCGGTCCGGGCAATGTGAACAAAGCCATCCGTCGCGCCGGTGGTAAGCGGGACTTTTGGTCTATTTATCCCTATCTACCCCGTGAAACCCGCAGTTACTTGCCCATTTTCATTGCAGCAGCCTATGCCATGAACTATGCCGACCAACACGGCATCTGTCCTACACCCATTGACCGTCCCGTGCTGACCGACACGCTACATACAGCCCGCCGTATGCACCTGCAACAGGTGGCGGAAGTGATGCACATAGACATGCAGGAGCTGCGCCGTCTCAATCCGCAATACCGCATGGACATACTGCCCGGAGGTAAGACCTATTCGCTGTGTCTGCCCATCGAGAAAGCCGGTGTGTTCATCGAGTATCAAGACACCATTTTGGCTCACAAAGCCGACCAACTCATTCACAACCGACGTGCCGAAATAGACCTTGCGCAACGCAGCGGGCTGAACGGCAGCTACAGGGTGAATGGTGTGACCTACTACAAGGTGCGCAAGGGTGACACATTGGGCGGTATAGCCCGCAAGTACCACTGCACAGTCAAGCAGTTACAGAGGTGGAACAAGCTGAAAGGCACCAATATACGCATTGGTCAGACCCTGCGTATTGGCGGCTGAACCAACACCACACAATGGACGACAACAAGTCATATTACTCGCAGCGCGAGACCATAGCCGAGACAGGATTGCCTGCCTCGACACTACGCTATTGGGAACAGCAGTTTGACCAACTCAATCCACGCAAAGACGACCACGGCAACCGCTACTATACCAAGGCAGACATCGCCCTGATAAAGCGCATCAAGTACATGCGCGATGAGATGCATATCACCCGCATTGCCGCCCTCAGGCGCGAACTCAAACAAGACCGACTGCGCACCGACCCAAGACAACAAGCCTATAACCTGCTGTGTAAGGTCAAAGCCGAACTGGAACAAATCAAGTCAAACCTATAACTTCTAACCTCTATGTTTACCCAAGCCGATTTGGACCGTTTAGAACAACACGGTATCACGCTTCGTCAAGCCAACGAACAAATGCAGCGTTTCAAAACAGGCTTCCCCGTCCTTGACATCGTCGCCCCCGCTGCCGTAGGTAAGAACAAAGGCATCCGCCACATCACTCGTGAACAGCAAGAGGGCTATATCACGCTGTGGCAGAACTACCTTGCCGCCGGACACACGGTGACCAAGTTCGTGCCCGCCAGCGGTGCCGCCTCACGCATGTTCAAAGACCTCTACCAATATCTGGAAACGGGCAGCGAGACACCTGCCATCCGCGAGTTCCTTGACCGCAAAGCGGATTTTGCTTTTGGCGATCAATTGGTTGACAAAGAGGGACAAGAAGCGGTACGATACTTGTTGGAAGAACTTCACTACGGCGACATGCCCAAGGGAGTACTACCCTTCCATCGCTATAAGGACGGTGCCCGCACGCCTGTGGAAGAGCACATGGTAGAAGGCGTGCTCTATGCGACCACCCGTGAAGCTGACGGTCAGCATTGCCGGCTGCACTTCACCGTGAGCGAGCAACACATGCCTCTGTTCCGTAAGACGGTGGCTGATGCCCTGCCTAAACTGCAAAAGAAATATGGTGTGCTGTTTGACATCACCTTCTCCACCCAATCACCCAAGACCGACACACTGGCTGCCAATCCCGACGGGACGCCTTTCCGTCAAGCCGACGGCAGCCTGCTTTTCCGTCCGGGCGGACACGGAGCACTGATAGACAACCTCAATGCGATAGACAGCGACATCATCTTCTTAAAGAACATTGACAATGTAGTTCCCGACCGCCTCAAACGCGACACTGTGCGCTATAAGCAAGTGCTGGCAGGCGTGCTCATCGAGGAGCAAGAGCGGGTGTTCAATCTGCTTCGTTCAGGTCAATTGAGCCAAGACGAACGCGCCCGACTGAGCCGTCCCATCCGCGTGTGCGGTGTGGTCAAGAACACCGGCGAACCGGGCGGCGGTCCGTTCATCGTGCGCGAGAAAGACGGTTCCATCTCCTATCAGATATTGGAATCGACCCAAGTGCCCGACCCGCAACTGTTGGCACGCTCCACCCACTTCAATCCTGTGGACTTGGTGTGCGCAGTCCGTGACGTGAACGGCCACAAATACAACCTGCCGGACTATGTTGACCCCGACACGGGCTTTATCTCGCGCAAGTCCAAGGACGGCAAAGAATTGTTAGCCATGGAGTTGCCCGGGCTGTGGAACGGAGCCATGGCAGGATGGAACACATTGTTTGTCGAAGTACCCGTCAGCACCTTCAATCCCGTCAAGACGGTCAACGACCTGTTGCGTAAGGAACACCAACCACGCTAATAGTAAGCATACTATGAGCCACGACCGTCATTTGGAAATTGAGCGTAAGTTTTTGGTCACAGACCAGTCGTTCAAGCAGCAGGCAGTCCAACATATTGTCATCAGCCAAGGCTATCTGTCGCTCAACGAGCGCTGCTCGGTGCGCGTTCGACGCTGGGGCGACAAGGGCTATCTGACTATCAAGCAACATGCTGTCAAAGGGCACTTCGGACGCTATGAGTGGGAAAAAGAAATTAGTGCCGACGATGCCGACGAACTGTTGGCTCTATGCCTACCGGGCAAGATAGAGAAGACGCGCTGGCTGGTGCCCATGCCGGACGGGCTGACCTGCGAGGTGGACGAGTTTGCGGGCTGCAATAGTCCTCTGCTCTTGGCAGAAATAGAGTTGGAAAGCGAAGAGCAAGCCTTCTTCCGCCCCGACTTCTTAGGGGACGAAGTGACCGGCGATGCACGCTATTTCAATAGCTACCTGAGCTTGCACCCCTATCAGACATGGGGAAAAACGGACACCGAATAGGCATAAGAAACAAAAAAACACGCTAACAGCCTATTTTGATTTGCACAATCGCACAAAGCACTATACTTTTGCCGCCGATTTTGCGCTAACCAATGATGACTCCTATCCAGTTAGACACCCTCAAGGACGGCGTTTATGACTACGCCTTTGTGTTGGACGACACCTATCTGTCAGGCATTGAAAAGAGTGAAATGCTTGGCGGAACGATAGATGCCAAGGCACACTTGACCATACGGGGCATACATACCGACCTGCACATATCCGTCAATGGGACGGTTCGGCTGACCTGCGACCGTTGTCTGGAGCCAATGGAGCAGTCCGTTCAAGGCGAGGACGACTTTGAGGTGGAGGACGGAGAGAAAGAGGTGGATCTGTGTTGGTTAGCATACGAACTGACTGCTGTACATCTTCCCCTTGTGCATTGTCACCCCGAGGGCGGTTGCAACCCCGAGATGGTTGCTCTTCTCCAAAACCACCTTCGCAGCACCGAGGAAGACCCCGAAGAAGCATAACAGACTATAAACTAATTAAAAAACAATAAACAATATGGCACATCCTAAACGAAGACAATCGCACACTAGACAAGCCAAGCGTCGTACACACGACGTGGCGAAGATGCCGGCTTTGGCTATTTGCCCCAACTGCGGTGCGCATTACATCTATCACACTGTTTGTCCCTCTTGCGGATACTATCGCGGTAAACTGGCAGTAGAACACGCACAGGAGGCATAATAAAGAGTAGTGAACCAGGAAAAGGCTCTGAACTGTTTTACCCGATACGAAAAAACGGTTCAGAGTCTTTTTGCGGATATGAAAAAGCAAACATCATTATGGCTTACATGAACAAGAACTCCCGTCGTCAGGGAGGCTCTTACGGGGACGGGAGTCCGCGTAGGCAGAATGACGAGAACAGACAAACCGGCGAACGCCGTCAGCGTCAGCGTTTTGTGCGACAAGGCGATTCGGACAACCGTCGCGAACGCACCTATGCGCCGGTACGTCCCCAACGCAA
The DNA here is from genome assembly GCA_946615455.1 of uncultured Bacteroidales bacterium. Lineage (GTDB taxonomy): Bacteria > Bacteroidota > Bacteroidia > Bacteroidales > Paludibacteraceae > Colicola. Next base: position 6,051 of record CAMOHN010000017.1, on the reverse strand, counting down.
TGAAGGTGTCTATTCCGAGCGCAAACGCCAACAATACAAAACTCGCTATGAGGATCCCACCAAGCCCATCCGTCTGAACAAGTACCTTGCCAATGCGGGCATTTGCTCGCGCCGCGAGGCAGATGACTATATACAGGCCGGTGTGGTCAGTGTCAATGGCGAGATTGTGAGCAATCTAGGAGCCAAAGTACTGCCCACCGACAAAGTCATGTTTCATGACCAAGCCGTGCACCGCGAGCAGAAAGTCTATATCCTGCTCAACAAACCCAAGAACACTGTCACCACGACCGATGACCCCGAGGAGCGTTTCACCGTCATGGACTTGGTGCGCAACGCCTGCCGTGAGCGGGTCTATCCTGTCGGGCGTTTGGATCGCAACACCACCGGTGTGCTGCTGCTCACCAACGATGGTGACCTGGCTGCCAAACTGACCCACCCGCGCTTTGAGAAGAAAAAAATCTATGCCGCCACCTTGGATAAAGAACTGACCGAGGAGGCTGAAGCCCAACTGCGCGAAGGTGTGATGATAGACAAAGAGAAGGTGGTGCCCGATGCACTGGAGTTCCCCAAAGAAGACCGCTTACACATCGGGTTGGAGATTCATTCGGGACAGAACCGTGTCGTTCGCCGTATGTTTGAGCAAGTCGGCTATCGGGTCATGCAACTGGATCGAGTCAGCTTTGCCGGTCTGACCAAGAAGAATGTTCCCCGTGGCAAATACCGTTTCCTTACTCCCAAAGAAGTAGCCATGCTGCAGATGGGAGCCTTTGAATAATAACCCCAAAAACTACACTTCACTATGTGCGGCATCGTCGGATATATCGGCAAAAGGTCTGCCTATCCCATACTAATCAAAGGCTTACACCGATTGGAATATCGCGGTTATGATAGTGCCGGAGTGGCACTGATTAACCCTTCGTCGGCTCTGCACATCTACAAGTCGCAGGGGAAGGTGTCCGCCTTGGAAGACACCGCGCGTAACCAAGACCTGACGGGCACAGTGGGCATAGCCCATACGCGTTGGGCCACGCACGGTGAACCTAACCATTGCAACGCGCACCCGCATGCTTCCCAATCCGGTCACATAGCCATTGTGCACAACGGTATTATCGAGAACTATGCCGCCATCAAAGAGCGCTTGCAGGCTGCGGGCATGACCTTCCGTAGCGATACGGACACCGAAGTGTTAGCTCAACTCATCGAGTGGGAGCAGACACAGCACCCGCAAAGCATTGAGCAAGCCGTGCGCAGTGCATTGAAGCAAGTGGAGGGAGCCTATGCCATAGCCGTTTTGGACAATCGCCAACCCGACACCATTGTCTCGGCTCGCAAAGGAAGTCCGTTGGTCATCGGTGTGGGCGAAGACGAGTTGTTCCTCGGCTCGGATGCCTCACCCATAGTCGAATATACCGACCGCATTATCTACCTCAACGACGGCGACATGGCAGTGCTTCACAGCGGACAAATGCCCATTGTGACTGACCTGCACGGCACTATACGCCAAGTGGATGTACAGCGTGTAGCACTCACCGTCAGCCAGTTGGAAAAGGGTGGTTACGAGCACTTTATGCTCAAAGAGATAGCCGAACAACCCACCTCGCTGCGCGCCTGCATGCAAGGTCGTGTCAGCAAGGACGAAATTCGCATGGAAGAGATTGAGACCGACCTTGCCCTGTGGCAGCAAGCCCGTCGCTTGGTCATCACTGCTTGCGGCACCTCGTACTATGCCGGTTTGGCAGGCAAATACGCTTTGGAAGACCTGGCGGGCATACCTGTCGAAGTGGATTATGCGTCCGAGTTTCGCTATCGCAACCCCGTCCTATGCAAGGGCGACATTTTGATTGCCATTTCGCAATCGGGCGAGACGGCAGACACCTTGGCAGCCGTCGAACTGGCTAAACAAAAGGGTATTCCGGTGGTGAGTGTGTGCAATGTGGTGGGTTCGTCCATTCCTCGCGCCTCGGACAAAGTACTCTACACTCGCGTCGGTCCCGAGATTGGTGTGGCTTCCACCAAGGCTTTCACAGCACAAGTGACTATACTGACCCTATTAGCCATCCGCATGGCTCGCATGAACGGCACGCTCACCGACGCAAACTACCGTGCACTGGTCCGTGAGATGAGCAGCCTGCCCGACAAGGTGGCAGCCGTCCTTCAACAAGGCGAAGCTATTCGCCGCATGGCAGAGGGACTATCGTTTGCGTCCAATGTGCTCTATATAGGTCGCAATTACAACTATGCCACAGCCTTGGAGGGAGCACTCAAACTCAAAGAAATCAGTTATATCCACGCCGAGGGTTATCCTGCCGCAGAGATGAAACACGGTCCCATTGCACTCATCTCACAAGACATGCCCGTGGTGGCAATAGCCACGCAAGGCAAAGTCTATGACAAGTTGGTGAGCAACATCCAAGAGATTCGTGCCCGCCACGGTCGCGTCATGACCGTGGTGACCGAAGGTGACACCCGCATTGCCAACATGGCAGATGCTACGGTTGCAGTCCCTGCCGTCAGCGAAGCCCTCTCGCCGCTGCTAACCATCGTACCGCTGCAACTGCTTGCCTATCATGTAGCTTGCCTGAAAGGCTGCAATGTGGATCAACCCCGCAACCTTGCCAAGTCCGTAACGGTAGAGTAAAAAATACCCTATTTTGGGGATTTCTGAATCGCTGCAAAAACACTACTTTTGCAGCGTTTTTTTATACAAACCAATAAATCTTTATACACATGAAACATTTCACACTATTTTCGGCACTGCTTTTCAGTGCCTGTTTGATGGCCCAACCCAACTATCTTTGGAATGAGTTGTTCACCGGTAGCGCCCATGGCAACAAGGTGCAAAACAACATCAACGAGATTCGCTTCAACGCACAAGGCGAAGCCTTTATCGGTGGTTATTACGGTTCGCTCAACAAAGACGAGCGGGCAGAGTTGAGTTTGGACAAAGAGACCTTCATGGGCTATACCTATGAGTCGCAAGCCTACTATGCAGGCAACACGTTCCACAAGAACTTCGTGGTAGTCAAACTGGATGCCAACCAAGCCCCTCTATGGACGGTCTATACTATCAATGGTGAGTACACCAACGGCAATATCGTTTCCGATCTTTGCCCCACTCGTGATGGTGGTGTGGTAGCGCTGATGAAAATGCGCTATTCGGAAGGCGATGCCAAACTGGCAGACGGCACCACACCACTGCCCTTGGCATGGATTGTGGATGCCCAAAAGGACACCACCCGCATCGGCTTCACTGCCGACAAACGAGCCCACCAAGGTGTTATCGCACGCTTCGACAGAAACGGCAAGCTGACTGCTGTCAAGACTCTCAATGTGGACTATGCCAAAAGCAATGATGCATTTTCGCTTGAGTGCATAGCCGAAGACAAGAACGGCAACCTCTTCATTGTCGGCACACAAACAGCAGACTTCACCTATGATGGTCAGACCCTTGCTGCAGGCGAGAAGAACAGTTTCGTACTCAAAGTCAATGCCGAATTGGGTTATGTGAAACACCTGAGCACCACCGGCACTGCCAAAGAGGTCACGCTGCGTGGCATACAGTATGCCAACGATGCTCTCTACCTCTATGGCACTGCAGGCAATCAAGCCGAGCAAACCGTCACCTTCGGTGGCAAAAGTATCACCCTTGCCAATGCGCTCAACTTTGTCACCATCAAACTGGACACCGACTTGACAACAGCCGAGTACCTGACCCAAACGACCACCGTCAAGTACAACAATGTGAACAACTTCATGTACTACGGCATGACCATGGCACAAGACAGCAAGAGTTTCTATTTCACCGGCGGTATGGTGGGTGGTATTCTCTTCAATGGTGACACCATCAAGGCGGTTGGCACCAAAGGAGGTGCGTACAATGGTGTGGTACTGCAATTCAATGCTGACAACGGTCAACTGATGAACTACTATCTGCGTGAAGATGCCACAACATTGCCAGCTGACGGCAACTATTATGGTTGGACCGTGGCTCAATCGGGCGACAGCCTCTACATCCCGCATTGGAAGATGAAAGAGCAGCATATCGACCGCTTCGACAAAGATCTTCACTTTGTCGAACGCACCATGGTAGCCGAAGCCACCACGGCATCGACCCTTTTTGCTGCCGCCGACTACAAAGGGCTCTTACTCATGTCCATTCGTGCCGGCAATAGCGGTGCCTGCTATGTGGATGGTATCGATATCCATGCACGCGAACAGAACCCTTGGTTTGCCATACTGACTGCATACCAACTGCCCGTACAAAAGGACACTCCTTCCGCTTTGGACGAAACAGCCGTACAGACCAAAGCACGCAAAGTACTGCTGAACGGACAAATCATCATCCGTCGCGGTAACGAGCAGTTCAACCTGTTAGGTCAACCCATTCGCTGATTGGTGGATTAAAAACATAACCCCGTTGAGAGCGAGGTGAGCCACTGATAGTGACCGGTGGCAAGATAATGGGTGGTGAGTCCTTCCAAACGGACGAACCACCCATATTTATTTTTCATGGGGAACTGATAGCGTAATGACAAAACATAGTGGCATTGCGCCGACTCTAACTCGTCGCCCATAGCCGTCAACTTGGCATTGACAGGCAGTGACGAGTGAGCGGCTTTGCCCGTATAACCCAGCGAACCTTGCGTGGTCAGTCGTCCGACAGACAACAGCACCGTATAAGCACCATCCGCTGACAAAGACCATGCGTTCTGACTGTAAGTCAATTGCTCGTTGAGGGGGGTATAGTAATTGTTAGCCACCTGACCATAGAACTGCTGTATGCCACGCCGAAGGGCTACTGCTCCGTGCAACGACAGTCGCCAAAGCGGAGTGAGGTAACCTACCGTACCCGCAATGTCATGCGTTTTGACAGTCCCCAACGGGATATAGGTATTGTCCTGCAACTCGTTGGTGGTGGTAGTATAGGAATAGTGAGCCGCAGCCTGCCAGCCCTTGCTGCGCGGCAATAGCCATAGTGAACCTGCTACCTCGCCGCCATGGTAGTGAGTCTGTTTCTGCCCACCGGTGAAGCGCGCATAGTCCGAACGCGTTCCGGCAGTGTGATAGAGCAAACACTCGCCCAACTCAGAATAGAAGTGCATGGTGTTGGTCTGTTTGTAGCGTCCTCCTTTCAGTGAAGCCCCTACGGCATAGGTTGTGCCGACATAGCCTCCCCCTGCCTGCAAAGCCATATCCACTGCCTTGTTATTAGGACGCGGGTCCACCTGACGATAACTCTGTTCGGCACGGAACTGCATGCTCACATACCACAACCAATGGCTGAGCAACATGCGATAGCCTCCCACAAAACGATACTGTTCGCTGCGCAAACCACCTCCCACCGTATCACAGGTCAGGTAGGGATAGACCCGCTCGTAGTCAGCATTCTCCACCCAGCGATTGCCGCGACTCTGCTGCCAGCTGTAGGACGCTTCGCCAAAGACACGGTGCTTGTGACTCAGGTCATAGACCGACTGTGCCCCGACTTGAAATCCGGCACGGCTATTCCCCTCGATGAGCATAGTTCCCTGCCCGTATTGTCCCTGCACATAAGCCTCGGTGGCAGCTGTATCGGGCAGCAAAGTGGTGAAGATGAGTAGCAATGTGAGCATAAAGCAAAATTATTGACGGAAGAAATAGGGATCGGCTGTCTGCGCCGTCAAGAAGTCGTCGGTCGAGTTGTTGGTGTCCTGCAGTTTGCTTACGCCATTGCCATCGATGAACTGCTTGCGGCGGACGGACAGACCATAGCGGGTCTTGTCCGAACCGGTCTGAGCCACATAGGTATAACCGGCATCCAAACGCTCGGAGGTGACCAACCATTGGAAGGTGGTGGCAGGAGCGAGATTGACGGCATCCACAATCCACTCGTTGGGAAAGAGGTATGCCTCGCCGGACATGCTGAATGTGCCTGCTTGAGTGACGGTTTGGTAGTCGTAGGCATAGAAGTATTGCTTCAAATACTGTTCGTCGCTCATGTCCTTAGGCAAACGACCGATAGCAAAGGCTTTGTGACCTTGGTTATGCGGAATCCAAATGGTCTGCGTATAG
>CAMOHN010000016.1 GCA_946615455.1 uncultured Bacteroidales bacterium | reverse complement strand
GCTCGTCAGGCTCATAACCTGAAGGTCGGTGGTTCGATCCCATCCTCCGCAACAAAAAAAGGAATTTGTTCTTCAAAGAGTTGTTGCCGTATGGCAACAACTCTTTTTCTTTTTCTAACCGACTTGTGCACCATTTTTGACCGGTGCGGTGACGGTGGTGACAGTCAAGCGTCCGTCAGCATTGACGGCACTCAAAATCATACCCTGGCTCTCTATGCCCATCATCTTGCGGGGTGGAAAGTTGGCTATGAACAAGACCTGTTTACCTATCAGTACAGACGGGTCGGGATAGCTCTGTGCTATGCCGCTCAGAATAGTGCGACCGTCTTTTCCGTCATCGATGCGGAAGCATAACAGGCGATCGGATTTCTTGACCGGTTGGCAGTCCAATACTGTTCCGACGCGGATGTCCACCTTGTCAAACACATCAATCGTTGTGTCCGCTTTCACGGCGGCGGGTTGCCAATTGAGCAACTCCTCTTCTTTTGCTTTGGCTTCGTTCTCGGCTTTAATATGTTCCAATCGTGCTTTTTGCTCCTCAATGGCACTATCCTCTATCTTTTCAAAAAGCAACGAGACCTGCCCCAGAGCGTGTCCTTCAGGTAACAAGTCCATGCTGCCCAATTGATTCCATTCGGTTGGACCGGCTTGCAACATCTCGCCCAATTTGCTGGACGAGAAAGGCAAGAAAGGTTCAAAGACTATACGCAGATTGGCAGCAATCTGCAAGGCGATGTTCAGCACAGTGCCGGTGCGTTCCATATCGGTCTTAGCAGTTTTCCAAGGCTCGGTATCGGCTAAGTACTTGTTGCCTACACGCGCCATGTTCATTGCCTCTTTTTGTGCCTCGCGGAAGTGGAAGGTGTCCAATAGCGACTCAATGCGTGTGCGAACAGCTTGTATATCGCCGATGGTCTCGCGGTCGTAGTCGGTGAGCGTACCGCGTGCCGGAACATGATTGGCAAAATACTTGGCGGTAAGAACCAATGCACGGTTGACAAAATTGCCGTAGATGGCGACCAACTCATTGTTGTTGCGGGCCTGGAAATCAGCCCATGTAAAGTCGTTGTCCTTCGTCTCGGGTGCATTGGCAGTCAGTACATAGCGCAATACATCCTGTTTGCCTGGGAAGTCTTGCAAATACTCGTGCAACCAAACAGCCCAATTGCGAGAGGTGGAAATCTTGTCACCCTCCAAGTTCAGAAACTCGTTGGCCGGCACATTGTCCGGCAGGATATACGACCCTTCAGCTTTGAGCATTGTGGGGAAAACAATGCAGTGGAACACAATATTGTCTTTGCCTATAAAGTGAATGAGACGTGTGTCCTGGTCTTTCCACCATGTTTCCCACTGTCCATATTTGTCCGGATGGGCATCGCAAAGTTCTTTGGTATTGGAAATATATCCGATGGGTGCATCAAACCACACATACAGCACCTTACCTTCGGCTCCTTCGACTGGTACGGGAATACCCCAGTCCAAGTCTCGTGTCACGGCACGAGGTTTCAAGCCGCCGTCCAGCCACGACTTGCACTGACCATATACATTGCTACGCCACTCGGTGTGGTCTTTCAGTATCCACTCTTCCAACCACGACTGGTATTGGTCCAAAGGCAGATACCAATGCGAGGTGGCTTTCTTTTGAAGCGGATTGCCGTTGATGGCATTGTAGGGATTGATCAGTTCATCGGGTGACAATGCCGAACCGCACTTCTCACACTGGTCGCCGTATGCGCCCAATGAATGGCAGCGAGGACATTCGCCGCGTATGTTGCGATCGGTCAAAAACTCACCTGTCTCCGGATCATAAAACTGCTCAGTGGTCTGCTCGATGAACTTGCCCGTATCGTAAAGACGGCGGAAAAAGTCAGAGGCAAACTTGTGGTGAGTTGGACTTGTGGTGCGCGAATAGACATCAAACGAGATGCCAAACTCCTTGAACGAATCGCGGATAAGCGTGTGATAACGGTCAACCACCTCTTGTACAGTGATGCCCTCCTTGCGGGCACGGATGGTCACGGGCACACCATGCTCATCGCTACCACCTACAAACAATACCTCCTGACCACGCAGACGGAGGTAACGGGCATAGATATCGGCAGGCACATACACACCTGCCAAGTGACCGATATGAACCGGACCATTGGCGTATGGGAGTGCCGAAGTAATTAAAGTTCGTTTGTAAGACATAATATGATAAATATTTAGTTTTCTTTTTGTTTTACATCCAATGCAACGGTCAGTACATCTAATAATCGATCCACACTGACCTCAACAATTCGCTCGTCATGAGCCACCGAAATTTTGCCGGTCTCTTCGGAAACGACCACCGATACAGCATCCGTCTTTTCTGCTAATCCCAAAGCTGCCCGATGCCTAAGACCATAGTGCTTGGGCAAACTGCTATTGGTCGAAATGGGTAGCACGCATCCGGCACTGTGTATGCGACCCTTGACAATTATCATGGCACCATCATGCAAGGGGGTGTTCTTGAAGAATATATTCTCAATCAGTCGGGTGGAAACAATGGCATCCAAGCGTTCGCCCGTTTCGGTATATTCGGACAAGTCTAAACGCCTGCTCAACACAATCAAGGCTCCGGTCTTCTGCCGTGCCATGTGGGAACAGGATATTACCACCTGCTGCAAGACTTGTGCTGATTCGCCGGACTGTTTGGTTCCAAACAATTGAGACACACGCCCCATGCGTGACCCCAAGCGATAGAAGAAATGGCGTATCTCGCCCTGAAAGATGATAATCAATGCAATAGCGCCCACGCTGATGATACGATCAAACAAAGCGCCTGTCAGTTCCAAGCGGAAAAGGAAACTGACCATGAACCAGGTCACAATGAACACCAAGATGCCCCAGAACAGGTTTTCGGCTCCGCTCTTGCGCAACAAGCGAAACACCCCATACAGAATGAGGGCTATGAGCAGAATATCAATAAAGTCTTTAATAGTGAATGTAGGAAAAGTCATAATGAATAGGAATAGGTGAGTTGAACCACTTGGACAGCCTCACGGGCGGCTTTTACATCATGCACACGCAGAATGTTTGCTCCGCGTTCAAGAGCCAGCACATTGGCGGCAGTGGTGGCATTTAAAGCGTCTTTTGGAGTGATTTGTAGGGGTTTGAAGAACATTGACTTGCGTGACAATCCTGCCAAAACAGGAGCGTGCAATACTTGCAGAACCGCCATCTCGCGAAGCAGACAATAACTTTCTTCTACCGTTTTGCCAAGTCCGAATCCGGGGTCGATAATCACATCCGCCACACCGGCCTGGTGGAGTTGATCCAGTCGCTCTTGCAGGAATGCAAGTACGTCGCTCACCACATCGTGTTCGCAGCTTGCTTTTTGCTGGTCAGGGGTGAGCCAATAGGTGTGCGTTAAGACATAGGGTACACCCAATTGAGCCACCGTGGCAAACATCTGCTCGTCCCATTGCCCGCCACTGACATCGTTGATGATATTGGTGGCATATTCGCTGACGGCACGACGAGCTATCTCGCTGCGGAATGTGTCCACAGATACCGGAACATCAGGCCAAGCGTTACGAATGGTTTTCAGGGCAAGACGCAAACGCTGCCACTCCTCTTCCTCGCTGACAAAGGGGGCGTTGGGACGAGTGCTGTAGCCGCCGATATCCAAGATGTCAGCCCCCTGTTGCAGCATGACGGACGCATCGTGCAATATGCCCGCTTCGGTGCAACTGCTGCAACGCACGGCAAAACTATCCGGGGTCACATTGATGATTCCCATAACCAACGGTGTAGAGCAGTCAACCAATTGACCGGCCGCACAAAAAGATAGATATTCCCGTATTTGATTCATCTGCATGTCGTGTATGCTGTGTTTTTCCGCGCAAAAGTACTGCCTTTTGTTAATTTTTTATGATTTTTCTCGAAAAATGTAGTGCGCATGTAAAAAATGGCATATCTTTGCGGGCTGAAACGGAATTATTACGTAAATAATAATGTTGTATGAATAAAGTCTCTCAAATCGTACTGCCGATGATGGTGTTGCTGCTGACGGCTTGCAGCCAACGCGAATTGAACACCAAGAGTTCACACACCACCGGCTGGAACTTCTACGACAAGAAAACTACTTATTTTGAAGCAATTGAAGGTGTCTCCTTCGGCACACCCATCTCTATGGTTGCCATCGAAGGCGGTTCGTTCACCATCGGGGAAAAAGACGAATTCATCACCGCACCGCGTGACAACATGACTCGTTCGCTGACGGTAAGCTCGTTCTATATGGATAAGTACGAGATAACCAATCTGGACTGGAACGAATATGTGCGTTGGATGCGCGTGGTGTTCAATCCCACCAATCCTGAGCTGGTTCGCAAGGCTTTGCCCGATTCCACCGTTTGGCGTGAAGAAATGGCGTTTAATGAGCCTTATCTGGAATATTATTTTCATCACCCCGCCTACAGCTTCTATCCGGTTGTAGGTGTGAGTTGGAATCAGGCCATGGCCTTCTGTCAATGGCGTACAGACCGTGTGAATGAATTGGCATTGTGGAGTATAGGCGTTATCAAGCGTCCGCCCTTTGACGAACTGACCCCTCTTATTTTTGAGGAAGACCGCACCCCTGCCGAGCAGCCGCAAGTGGCTGTTAATGCCGAAGACGAAGAAGAGGAAGGTGACGACGGTGAGGGTGAAGAGGGCGACGATGGAGAAGATGCAGAAGAAGCTCCTGCCGCCGAACAAGAAGTGGATACCCGCCCCGCCGAGGTACAGGATTGGGAGCGTTCACACCCTGGTTATCGTATGGTTATGAAAGAGTTCCCAAATCCAAAAGACTCTACCAAAGTGCGCGTAGAATACTATCCACCGTATGAGTGGGTACGTCGGCACTTTGTGTTCAATACAGAGAAATATTTGCATAGTTCGGAGTATGCCCCCGAATTTGGCAGTAAACCCATCATAGACAAATACACCAACCAGCCGCGTAAGGTGAATGAGAACGATGGTATTCTGGTTGTCGGTTTCCGTTTGCCTACCGAGGCAGAGTGGGAGTTTGCAGCCTATGCTCCTGTGGCTGACGAAGGAGGATTGACCATAGAGGGTAAGATCTATCCGTGGTCGGGCTATCATCCGCGCGATCTGAGTAAGGAGAACATTGGTCGGCTGCAAGCCAACTTTGTTCGCGGAAGAGGTGACATGATGGGTACCAGCGGTGCGCTTAACGATTGCTATGTCATCACCGGTCCGGTAGATGCTTTCTTGCCCAACGATTTTGGTCTGTATAACATGGCAGGCAATGTCAACGAATGGGTGCTGGATGTCTATCGTGAGACCTCTTATCAAGAGACTTCAGAGTACAACTCGTTCCGTGGTAATATTTTCTCGCGTCCTAAACGTGATTCGCTTGGTCGCTTCATTTTGGATTCGGTGGGTTGCTTGGCCATTACCTATAACACCGAGGATGACAAGCGCGCATGGAAAGACGGGGATACCACTGCCGTTATTGTGACGGACTTCCCCTTGTTTATAGACTCTACTATGATGGAATCATATAACCGCTTGGCAGAAAACATGAATATGCAACCATCCAGGTATCTGACGGACCCGGCTGATATTCTTGCACCGCGTATCAGCAATACAGCGCGTGTATATAAAGGCGGTTCGTGGAGAGACCGAATCTACTGGCTCAACCCCTCAACGCGTCGCTACTTGGATCAAGACAAGTCCTCCAACACCATCGGTTTCCGTTGCGCTATGTCCATCTTGGGTGAGCAACGTATCGGCTCAAGCAACTAAACAACAAAAATACTTATCTAATTATTTGTTACAACCATGAACATTCCATCGAATCTGAAGTACACGAAGGATCATGAATGGATTCGCCTTGAGGGTGATCAAGCCTACGTGGGTATTACCGATTATGCACAGTCGGAACTGGGAGAAATCGTCTTTGTGGACATCAATACGGTTGGTGAGACCGTAGGTCAGGACGAAGTCTTTGGTTCGGTTGAGGCAGTTAAGACTGTCAGTGACCTCAATATGCCCGTTACCGGTGAGGTGTTGGAGTTCAACGAGACACTGAATGACCAGCCCGAATTGGTCAACAACGACCCCTATGGCGAGGGTTGGATGATTAAGATTGCCGTGAAGGATGTAGCCGAGATGGACAGCCTCTTGGACGCAGAAGGCTACAAAGCTTTGATTGGCTAACATTGGTTTTGTTAAGATGATGGTGTAGTTAAACACCGTTAGAAAATACGACAAAAAAGTTAGGGATTGCCTGAAGGTAATCCCTAACTTTTTGTCATCAATCACGCTATCAGAGCACTACACTAACGCAATACATAGCATTGTTCATAGCGTAGCTGGCTGTCGCAATACCCTAATTGTTGTTGCTCCCTATTTTTCGTGTATTGAAGCCGCAATAGACCACCTCAATATCCATGGGCGAGTCTGTATTGACTGAACTGCGAATCCGTGTGGCACTAACCGACTGTTTGGGGCGAACCGATGAGAGAAAGGTTGCCGACGATGATGTGGTATATTCGGCATCTACGGGAATGAGTAGCATGTGTAAGGTATCGGTTTGTTCTTCGCGCAACAGCTGTGTGAACAGCGTTGAGATGTCAAAGGTGTAGGCATACTCATAGGCTTCGGTCTGCTCGTTGAACTCTGAGGTCAGGGTTGCCAATAGGGCCGTGGTGTCCGTGGGCATGGTCTGCTGCTTGAAGATGCGGTCGTAGGCATCAACCTTGACGAGCAACATCTCTTTGGCAGGAGCCGCAGTGGCTGTTGAAGCGGTTGTGCCGCCATTGAGAACGTCTATCTTCAATTGAGCCAGATTGACATAGGCGGTGCGGTCTTTGACTCCATCGTGTATGCGCGACAAGATATTAGCCGTGGGAATAGCCAATTGTGTGTATATATTGGCAGGTGAGAGGATGTAGTGGTATGCCGTATCTTGTTTGAGTTTGTCCAACACGGTTGTTCGGTCAGCGTATGTGTAGTGACTGAGCCGTTTGACCTCGGCGTTAGAGTAGAGCACTTTGTTGTCGCTGACCGTGCGGTATTCGCCGTTGCCCAAGGCATAGGTGAAATGGTAGTGAATGGTTAGGCATAGTGTCAGTATGTACATGGCTGACGATGAGCCATAGCCGGTGGTCAGATATAATCCGGGGAACTGACGGTTGAACGCTTCCTGTGATGAGAAGTCGCGGATGGCAAACAGCTGTTGGGCTTCGGCATCACTGAGTCGCAATCTGACGACGGGGAGATACTGCTTATAGACGGTTGAATAGATGGAGTCGGTCGGTTGAGCAGGTGCTACCACTTGACTCTTTGTGAGTACCGAACGTGTGCGGGTGCTGAATCGGTTGATGTCGGTCTCGCTGTCGTAGAGCGAGTCATAGCAGAGCGGTTCGCCGTCCAGGTAATAGGCATCGATGCCCAAAGGGGCATTGCCGTCGCCATGCCACGAGCGGTAGTAGATGTACAGGCAGACCGAATCCAGCTCAGACGAATCGGGATAGACCCACCCTTCGGGGCAGGCAAACTGGGTTAGTAGGTCGGCTTTGAGCGTGCCGAACCGGTCCGACTGCCATTCGCCCAACATGCAAGAGTCAGGCGATGTATAGACCGGCAACGCACGGACGGAAGTCGAAATGACATCGTGTATGGTGTCCGAGCGTACCACTACTCCGTCGGCATCGTCTCCTTGCAAAGCCGAACTGCCGGCTGACAGCACATCGTCCTTGCAGGCAGTCAACAGCAGACTAACCCAACAGGCTATTATAAAAATCCATGTACTCTTGTTGGCCATTGTTTTCGCTGTATTCCATCATCGGTTTGCCGCTGGTTTGAGCGTAGTTGAGCACACGCTGATTGACTTTGTCTCCACCCACTACGATGGCATCGGCATAGTCTATGGCCAGACGCATCAACTCCTCGTAACCAACGGGGAATCCGGCAATGCTACGCACATCGTTCTGGCGCAAGCCGTCAATGAGCATTTTCTTGGTGAACTGAGTGCTGAAGGGCTTGGTGTACTCCTCGTTCTCCAACGAAACGACCACTTTGGCTTTGGTGAAGAACGGTGTGTCTGAATAGGCTTTTTTCAGATAGACGGGTGTCAGAGCAGACATCCAACCCGAGCAATGGACAATGTTGGGAGTCCAGCGCAGTTTGCGCACAGTTTCCAGCACGCTGCGTACATAGAAAATGGTACGCTCGTCGTTATCGGGATATTCGCCCGTCTCATCACCTATACCTTTGCGGCGGTTGAAATAGTCGTCATTGTCCACAAAGTAGATTTGCAAACGGGCCGATTGAATACTTGCCACCTTCATAATGAGTTGGTGGTCGGTGTCGTCAATGATAATGTTTACTCCGGAAAGACGAATCACTTCATGCAACTGATTCCTACGCTCATTCACTTCTCCGAATTTAGGCATAAAAGTGCGTGTTTCCCAACCCTTGGACTGAAACCACTCGGGCATCCTGCGGTTCAGTATGCGGATGGGAGTCTCTTCCGCCATGTAAGGATAGATTTCCTGTGAAACAAATAAAATACGATTCGCTTCTTTCATGTTTTGTTTTTGATTTAGCGCGCAAAGATATACAGATTTTTTTAATAGCACAAAAGCTTTCGAGCCACTTTTTGTTTTTTTGTTGCAACAAGCCAATCTTTTGCTGTACTTTTGCCGCCCGATAAAGGGCATCAAAAAGTCCTTTTGTTAAAAGCAATTATAGATATGGAATCATTGTTTATAGGAGCCAAAGAGGCTTCGCGCACGCTGCTTGTTTTGTCAGACGAGAAGCGTCGTGAGGTGCTCTGCCGCGTGGCGGATGCCATTGAACAGCACATGGCAGACATTCTCCTTGCCAACGGGCAAGATCTTTCGCGTATGGATAAGGACAATCCGCTGTATGACCGTTTGTTGCTTAATGAGAGTCGCATTCGAGGAATAGCCAACGACATGCGTCATGTGGCCGGTCTGCCTACACCGTTAGGGCAAATCACCAAAGCCAACACCCTACCCAATGGCATCCGTCTGCACCGTGTCAGTGTGCCGTACGGGGTGATTGGTGTGGTCTATGAAGCACGTCCCAATGTGACCTATGATGTGTTTTCGCTTTGTTTCAAGAGCGGCAATGCCTGTGTGCTGAAAGGCGGCAAGGATGCCGAACAGAGTAATCTCTGTGCTGTTGGCATCATCCGTCAGGTGCTTGAACAAACCGGTATAGACCCGCGCTGTATCACCTTGCTGCCTGCAACGCACGAAGCCACACAAGCGATGCTTACGGCAGTCGGTTATGTGGATGTGTGCATTCCGCGCGGCAGCAGAAGGCTAATTGACTTTGTACGTGACCACGCCCGCGTACCGGTCATCGAGACAGGAGCCGGTGTGGTGCATATCTATTTTGATAAAGACGGAGACTTAGAGAAAGGCAAACGCATTGTGGACAATGCCAAGACCCGTCGCGTGAGTGTATGCAATGCACTGGACTGCCTTGTCATTCACAAAGACCGCGAGAAGGACTTGCAGGCTCTTTTGTCGCCCATGCAGGACCGAGTGACTTTCCACTACGGGGACTATGGAACAGAGTGGATGTCATACGACTTGAGCATCAAGGTGGTGGATTCGTTGGACGAGGCCATTGACTTTATAGGTAAGCACACCAGCGGTCACTCAGAATCTATCATCACCGAGAACGAAGCCGCAGCCCGCCGCTTTGAGAACGAAGTGGATGCTGCTTGCATCTATTGGAATCTGCCCACCTCGTTCACCGACGGCGGACAGTTTGGACTGGGAGCCGAGATAGGTATCTCCACTCAAAAGATGGGGCCGCGCGGTCCCATGGGCTTGGAGGAGATAACGACCTACAAGTGGATTGTGGAAGGAGACGGACAAGTAAGACCTTAAGTTGAAAATAGTATGAATCATTCAAGCAAGTCGTTCGTGTCTCTTATCCTGCTGTTGGTAGGTGTTGCACACATGGCTATGGCCCAATCACCCGAGCGTGCCAACCGGCTCTTTGAGGCGGGCAAATATGAGGAAGCTCTCCAACAATATCAACTCTTGCTCCGTCGCAATCCGCGTAATGTGCTGTATGCTTATCGCACGGCTCGGTGTCTGCAAGAAAACGGACAGTGGGAAGAGGCGCTGCCGCTGTTTGCCAAAACGGGAAAGAAATATGTACTCACTTATTTCTTCATGGGGGAATGTTATCAGGCTCTTTGGCGAAGCGAGGAGGCGATAGAGGCGTTTAATACCTATCTTGACGAGGCTAACAACCATGACCGAGATGCCTATATTCACGAGCAAATCACCTTGGCAGAGAAGCGGCAACGCTTCTTGAAACGCGTGGCAGATCTGTCTATCATTGACTCAGTTCGTTTGCACCGCAACGGACTGCTGACTGCCTATACGCTTAGTCAGGAAAGCGGGCGTTTAGAGCATTTCTTGAACGATTCGACCATTGCCTATCGCAATCAGCGGGGCGACCAACGCTATTTCTCTGTTTCAGACAACGGGCTGCAACTTTTGTTCCGTCAAAACCGCCTGTTGGATGATTGGGCTGCTGCTGAACCGCTACCCGAGAGCATCAATCGTGCTACGGCGCAGGCTTATCCTTTTGTTCTTAGCGACGGTGTGACACTCTACTTCGCTTCACAAAGCGAGGACGGATTGGGAGGGTGGGATATCTATATGTCCCGCTACAACTCGGTCACTAATACCTATATGACAGCTGAAAATATCGGCTATCCGTTCAACTCCGAGGGCAATGACTATCTCTATGCTGTGGACGAATTGCGCGGCATAGGTTATTTTGCCTCCGACCGTTTTTGCAGTTCGGATAGTGTGACCGTCTATCGTTTTGTATTGACCGATCCAGCCGAGTACCTGCCGCGTGACATGGTGCATGACTCGGTGGTGGCGTATGCCCGTTTGCAGGTGTTTCACCATGGCGAAGAGCCAATATATCAGTTATCTGTTCAGTCCGTAGAGCCATCGGTCACTACCGAACCGGCATGGCAATTCGTTCTCAGTGACGGTGTGGTTTATACAGCGTTGACTGATTTTCGTACCGATGTAGGACGCAATCTGTTTGAGCAGTACCAAGCCTTGCAGCATGAGTTGCTTCAGACCGAGAAGGAGCTGGCTGAACTGCGTGCTGCCTATCGGAAGGCAACGCCCGCTGAACGCAAGACCATGTCTTCGTCCATTTTGGCCACTGAACAGAAACTGGAACAGCAGCAAGAGCGTTGCCATAGGTTAGAAAATCAAATTCGTCAGGTCGAATCTGTCTAATGACAGCGTGCACGATTTAGTAGTACGCCAACCTAAAAAGAAGCGTTTTTACTCCTATGTAAAAACGCTTCTTTTTAGGTGTAATTAAATAGTATCGGTTATGTTCAGTCGCTGAACTTGGCACCGATATAGTCTCGGTTGAGTCGTGCTATGTTGGCCAGGCTGACCTGCTTGGGGCACTCGGCTGCGCAAGCACCGGTGTTGGTGCAGTTGCCGAAGCCCAGTTCGTCCATTTTTTCCAACATGGCTTTGGCACGGCGGTGCTTCTCTGCCTGTCCTTGCGGCAGGAGGTTGAGCTGACTGACTTTGGCAGCGACAAACAACATGGCCGATCCGGTTTTGCAAGCCGCAGCGCAAGCGCCACAAC
>CAMOHN010000015.1 GCA_946615455.1 uncultured Bacteroidales bacterium | reverse complement strand
CCGCTTCCCGGGGCACCAAACAAAATGATATTGAGCATAGTCTTATGTGTATTAGTTTTTTTCGCCATAAAAGCGTGCAAAGATATGCCGTTTGCCCCACCTGCACAACAAAGTGCCAAAAAAAGAGCATGCGGAACGGTGTTCTGCATGCTCTTATACAGTGAACAAAGTTGTTAGAGCGCCATTTTGGCACCTGCTTTGAACTTAACAACGTTCTTTGCGGGGATGTCGATCACCTGACCATTGGCGGGATTGACACCCTTGCGGGCGGCGCGTTTAGCTACAGAGAAAGTACCAAAACCGATGAGTTGTACATTCTCTCCTTTTTTGATGGCTTCAACGACAGCGTCCATAGCAGCATCAACAGCTGCATTGGCAGCAACCTTGGTCAAGTCGGCTTTGGCTGCAACGGCAGCAACAAGTTCAGCTTTATTCATACGTAAAGGGGTTAAATAATAAATTAAACGTTTAATTTGACGGACTTCTCCGCTTATGCGACCGCAAAAATACGTGCAATTTCCGTTCATACAAATCTTTTGTGCAAAAAAAAGGACTTTTTTACTTAAATTCCTGCATTTTGCTTCAAGTCTCCCTTTTTAGGCAGTAATTTTGGCAGAAAAGTGTACTTTTGGCACGCATTTTGAAAAAGGATGGTCAGTATGAATAATCTACCTAATGTAACGCGCAACCTACTAATCGCTAATCTGGCGGTATGGGTATTGGACACCATTTTGATGCGGAGTGGCCTGTCGCTGACTGCACTGGCGGGTTTGCACTATGTGACTGCCGACAGTTTCTATATATGGCAGCCGCTGACCTATATGTTTATGCATGCCGGGTTTAAGCATTTGTTTTTCAATATGTTTGCCTTACTTATGTTCGGTCCGGCATTGGAACGCGAGTGGGGTCCTCGTAAGTTTTTGATTTACTATATCGTGTGCGGTTTGGGTGCAGCCATTGTACAGGAGGCTGTTTGGGCTATAAGGCTGCAGGCTTTGTTGAGCGACTACCCGAGCGTGTATGTTCAACAGCTTGCCAATCAGATGGTGACCATAGGTGCCAGCGGTGCAGTATTCGGTATTCTGTTTGCTTTCGGATGGCTCTTTCCCAATGTCCCGATGTTCATTTTCTTTATCCCCATCCCTATCCGTGCACGGACACTGGTCATCGGTTATGCGGTGATTGAGTTGTTGGAAGGTTTGGCTCCCATTGCCGGCGACAATGTGGCACACTTTGCCCACTTGGGCGGTATGCTGTTCGGCTGGTTGCTACTTCTGTATTGGCGCAAGGGAAAAGACATGTTCCGTATTTCGCTACGACGCAAAAAAAAGAATCGTTCAGGAGACGACAACGATTCTAAATTCTCAGACTACCACTATCAACCTCGCGTGGATTAGTCCTGCTTTTTGATGGTGATTAGTTGTTTTTTCCGGCTACCACTATCACTATTTCTCCTTTGGGCGGGTATTCATTGAAGTGAGCCATCAGTTCGCTAAGAGTGCCCCGCTGTGTATCTTCGTGCAGTTTGCTTATCTCGCGACTGACAGAGGCGCGTCGATCATCGCCTAAGACGGCGGCTAACTGCTGCAAGGTCTTAACCAAACGATAAGGCGACTCATAGATGATCATAGTATGTTCTTGCTCGGCAAGCAGTTGCAGACGGGTTTGGCGACCTTTCTTTTGAGGGAGGAAGCCTTCGAAATAGAATCGGTCAGTGGGCAATCCGCTGTTCACCAAGGCCGGAACAAAAGCGGTGGCTCCAGGCAGGCATTGCACCTCTACCCCTTTTTCCACACAAGCCCTGACGAGCATAAATCCCGGGTCGCTAATACCGGGTGTACCGGCATCGGAGATGAGTGCCACGTGTTTGCCGGCGGCTATGTCTTCGGCTTCTCGCTCGGCGGTCTGATGCTCATTGAACTTATGGTGTGAGCGCAAGGGCGTATGGATATCATAGTGTTTGAGCAACACGGACGAGGTGCGTGTATCTTCCGCTAAAATAAGATCCACCTCGCGCAGCACTCGCAGTGCGCGCAAGGTGATATCTTCCAGATTGCCAACGGGCGTGGGGACGATGTAAAGCATTACTTTTTGATTTACATTGAGTCGCTGAACCGGCGGCGCAGCACATTGAGGAATAGTTCGTAGGTGGAACTCTCTTTGTCCCATTCCTGCTGACTGACGATATCAATGGCTTCGCTCCAATTGGCAGCAGCGTTGAGGCGATCCAAGAGTTTTTGCAGTGCTTCGCCGTTGCCGCCAAATAGTTCACGCTGGAATAAGAAGCGGTCGCCCAATGAGATGGCTTGTCGGATGTCAGAAACAGGAGTTCCGAAGAGGCTGGTCTGTTGGGGAGTAAAAGTGGCAGGCTTTTCCGGTTTGGGTGCAACTACGGGTTCTGCTTTAGGTTCGTCTCTGACAGGTTCTTCCACCGGAACGGTTTCTTCTTTGACAGGCTCTTCCTCTTGGACAGATTCTTCTACTTGTGGAGTTTCTTCTGCTTGCGCCTCACTTACCTCATCTTCTTGGTCTTCAACCACCAATTCCACTTCCGGTTCTATAGTTTGAGGAGTTGTGTCAAGAACGGGCTTAACGGGTTGTGTTTCCAATGCAGCAATGCGTGCAGCGGAGGCTGCCAGTTGAGCCATTACATTTTTGAGTTGGTCTTCCGCATCTTTACGGCGCAGGTCGGCATCCAAAGCACGGCTTTCAAGAGCCGCAGCACGAGTCTCTAAAGCAGCGATACGCTGCTCCAAAGACTCGATGTATTCGGATAATTGAACGAATGTGTCTTTCATATCGATTAGCAGGCTACTTTTTCAAGCCACTTAACCATACCGAGCATCACACCCATGCTGACAAGGCATATACCAAAGAATACAGCCCAGCAGTATTGGATAGGCCAAGCATTGTACATGATGGGACCAACGAAAATAAAGAGGTTGCCTATCGCAGTAGCACCGAGCCACAGACCTTGACACAAGCCTACCAAATGGCGAGGAGCTACTTTGCTGACAAACGACAAACCAAGCGGAGAAATAAACAATTCGGCCACTGTGAGGAAGAAATAGGTAACTATCAGCACCCACGGCCCGGATTTAGCAAGACCTGCAGCTGCCATTTCTTCGGCATTCATTGCACGGAAATCGGTGCCGGAAGGATAGTTGTTGACAATGGAAATAATCATAAGGAACAGATAAGCGCAACCGGCGATAAACATACCCAGAGCAATCTTACGCGGTGTAGAGATGGCTTTTCCTTTGCGTGCCAACATACCGAACAACCACATCACGATAGGAGTGAGGATAATGACGAAGAACGGATTGAGTGCTTGCCAGATCTCGGGAGCTATACTGTCGGTGCGGATGAAATCGCGTGCAAAGACGGAGAGCGATTGACCGTTTTGATGGAATGAGAGCCAGAAGAATATGGCAACACCCAGCACGGCAAACAAGGCAGCCATACGCTGTTTGATTTCAGTGGCCATAGCGCGTTTTTCTTCAGCGGTATATTCAATCACCTCAGTAGCCTCTTTCTTGGCAGGTTGGGGATACATGTGCTTGGTGGCAAGGAAAACGCAGAAAGAGATTAACATAGCAGCCACAGAAGCAATAAAGGAGTAGTGGATACCGGTATTGAAGACAGTGATATAGTCTTGGCAGAAGGTGATATTGTCCACAAAGTTATATCCGCTTTGAACGGCAGCTTGCATGGTCTCTGTAAACTTCTGGGTTGCCACGCCATCACGCAGGTATTGGTGAGCCAAAGATGCCATATCGGAGTTGTAAATGAATTGGTGCTTGTTGAGCCACCACTGACGGAGCAAGGGAGCCACAAAAGGAGCAATCAGACCGCCGATATTGATGAACACATAGAAAATTTGGAAACCAGAGTCGCGTTTGTCTTGTGCTATTTTTAGAGCTTCAGGACCTTTCTTGGCTTCTTCTGCTTCAAATTCATCATACATCTTACCGACGATAGCCTGCAAGTTTCCTTTGAATAAGCCGTTACCAAAGGCAATCATAAACAGAGCCACACAAGTGAATATGAGTATGCTCCACCATTCGCCACCTCCATTAAGATCGCTTGAGAAAAGGGGCAAGGCAAGACAAACGTAACCAAGGGACATAATAATCAATCCCCATTGAATGGTTTTGTTGTAGTTCTGTGTGCGGTCGGCAATAATACCGCCCACAAGACTGAGTACATAAATGCCGAAATAGAATACGGAGTAAATAACACCGGCTGTGCCATCGGGCAAACCGAATTTACTTACTAAGAACAGCAGCAACACTGCGTTCATGATGTAGTAGCCAAATCGCTCGCCCATATTGGCAAGGGCTGCAGGAATCAATCCTTTTGGGTGACTTTGGAACATACTTTTGTCGTTTTTTATAAAGTGAATAAATAGGGTTTGTATATGCTTTCGTTTTACACTTCGACTACCTCGCACCAGCCGTGGCGGTCTTCGGCTCTGCCGTATTGGATGTCTTGCAGGCTTTGGTAGAGGTCGGTCAGTACCGGTCCGGGTTGCTCACTAATGGTATAGGTGATGCCCTTGTCTGGGTCAATCACTTTGTCAATGGGTGAGATGACGCATGCTGTTCCGCAGGCTGCAGCCTCTTGCATATCCGCCAGTTCCTCCAAGCGGATATGTCGGCGCGTGACCTTGTAGCCTTTCTCGTGGGCGAGAGTCATCAGGCTGTCGTTGGTGAGGGAAGGCAGAATAGCCGATGAGCGGGGAGTAAGGTATTCGACTTTCGACTTTCGACTTTCTGCTTTTGACTTTTGACTTTCTGGTTTCGACTCTTTTATTCCGATAAAGTTAGCCGCACTACATTCGTCAATGTAGCGGTGCGTTTTGCTGTCGGTAAAGAGGCAGTCAAAGCCTTGCTGGTGCGCTGCTTCGGTAGCACGGAATGAGGCTGCATAGTTGCCGCCCACCTTATATTGTCCCGTTCCTAATGGAGCAGCACGATCCACATGCCGATTGATGATGAAGGAAGTGCAGTGGAACTTGCCCGGATAGTAGGGGCCGATGGGCGAAGGGATGATTGCCAATTCAAAGTCCACACCCGGGCCGACACCTAAACGAGGGGTTGTGCCGATGAGCAGCGGACGGAAATAGAGGGTCGCACCCGTTTCGTAAGGAGGCAGATAGTCCATATTGGTTTGTAGGGCAAGGCGAATGGCTTTGCCGAATAGGTCGATAGACGGGGCTGCCATTTTGAGTCCCAAAGCCGACTGCTGCATACGCCGTGCATTGTCTTGCCAGCGGAAGATACGCACCTTGCCGTCAATGCCCCGAAAGGCTTTCAGTCCTTCGAACGCCTCCTGTCCGTATTGCAGGCAGGTGGCAGATAGGTGCAGGTGAATGAATTTGTCGGTCGTGGCATAGGGTTCTTCCCATTCGCCTACCAGCGTCCCATTTTGCCAGCGACCATGAAAAGCGGAGCGAACAATAGTGTCCGTTTCGGTGTAATGAAATCCTAATTGGCTCCAGTTGATGTTCATATTCGTTTATTCGCCTTCTCGCATAAGGCGGTCCAGTATGCTTAATTCATGTTGCCACGGATGGCGGTCAGTCCAAGTCGTTCCTTCCCAGTCAGCAGTCCTCTGCAAATGGAGCGGGTTATGTATTCGTCCGTCTGGCTCTATGCGCCGCTGCATAATAGCTAGAATGACTTGGGTTAATTCTTCATTAAGGTCTATCAGCCATCGTGTTGTTTTCTCGTACAGAGGGCGTAACAGATCCGCATAATAGAGGAAATAGGGCGTTTGTTCGTAGGCACTTCGTAGGGCTATCATGTGTTGGTGTTGCCAGCGTGACTGATAACTGATTTCAATATCCCGAGTCAGTTGTTTATGTTCCACTTTCTTTACAGGAACGGTGAGTTGAATGAGCCTTCCCTGCAAGTCGCGTATCAAACAGCGGTTGCGAAAAGTCTGTTTTTCAAACGACTCCATCACTTCTATCCGCACCTCGCTATCAGCGGGTTGAGTACCCAATAGGTCAAAGTAGGTTTGCGGTGCTAAATACGCGGTCGGTATGGTCATCGTTCCGCTCCTTTGAATAGTCTATTCCAGCGAATATGACCTTTGCCCCAACTATTATCTTTTTCTATACTCAGCCAGATAAATACGGGTCGTCCCACGATATGGTCTTCGGGCACAAAGCCCCAGTAGCGGCTGTCGGCACTATTGTGGCGGTTGTCGCCCATCATCCAGTAGTAGTCCATTTGGAACTCATACTCCTGACCGATGTGCATGGGACGGTGCTCGTAGGCATCGCCGATGCGTTTATAAAGCGGATAGTTGTTTTCGGTGATGAGCACCCGGTCGCCTTTTCGAGGGATATAGATGGGACCATAATTGTCGCGTGTCCATGTGTTCTGGCCTAACGGATAGACCGTTCCGCCTGCTTGTTCTTCTTCCACCTGCACACTGACCACATGGCTGTTTTGTTGCAGTTGGCGCTTCATGTTTTGGGTCAAAGGGAAATGGTAGAGCGTCGGTCCCAGACGACGACGGTCGTCGTGACTGATCCCCAGTTTATCCAAGACCTTATTGCCCAACGGTGTGCCGTCTGTTTCCACAAAATAGTTGAGTTGCACCCCTTCGCGTTCGGGTTCGGGCTGCCATGTGCTGTCGGTGATGCCGCGAGTGAAGATGACATTATTGACAATTCGGAGGCTGTCCCCCGGTGTGCCCACACATCGTTTGACATAGTTCTCGCGGCGATCCACAGGGCGATAGACTATGTTCTGCAGATCGTGCTGACTGATGCCGAGGTTGGCTCGCAACGCGGCATAGCCATAGGTATGGGCGATGTAGTTGAGTGTATAATAGTCGGGGTTCTCATGACCAACGACTACCGTATCGCCGGCAGGGAAATTGAAAACCACGATGTCTCCTTTTTCGGGGCTATCCCAGCCTTTGAGACGCTTATAGCCCCACTGCGGGTACGCGACAAAACTCTTGCCGCTGCCCAACCAGCGTGGCATGGTGTGCTGAACCAAAGGCATGGAGAGCGGCGTATTGGGCACGCGTGCACCGTAACTCATCTTACTCACCAACAGGTAGTCGCCCACGCGCAGGCTCTTCTCTAACGATGAGGAGGGTATCTGGTAGTTTTGGAATATATAGACATTGATGAAATAGACGGCCACCAGCGCAAAGAGGATGGCATCCACCCACGAGCAGATCGTATAAAGCAAAGGGTTGGCTTTGGGATTGGCAGGTTCGTCTTTGTCGGCAGGTTTGAAGCGTTTCCACCAGTTCCAAGGAATGAATCGGGTGGTGAACATGTCAGCGATGACAGGCAGCAGGCACAGCCATCCCAAAGAAGCCCAATCGCCCCATGCTACCCACAGCACAAACACGACATAGATGGTGCTCCACACGGCACAGCGTATCCGGTCGCGGCGGGGCACACTTTGCAGTCGTTGGTATATTGTTTTCATAAAAAGAGACTGTTTTTCATTGAATTATCAAATATTGTCTAACCCCAGCACCTCTGCCATGGTATGCGGTCCGGTCTTACCTTGCAACCACTCGGCTGCCAACACGGCTCCTAAAGCGAAGCCGTCGCGGGACTTGGCACAGTGTTTTATCTCGATACTATCTTGTGGACTATCCCACAGCACGCTGTGTATGCCCAGCACTTCGCCTTCTCGTATCGAGTGGATGGGCACATCGTTACCGATAGCCGCAGCCAGTGTCTTGGCAGTGCCGGACGGTTGGTCCAGTTTATGGACATGGTGAATCTCGGTGATCGAAGGCTGATAGCCATATGGGCGGATCAGTTGGTTGAGACGGGCATTGAGCGCAAAGAACAGATTGACACCAAGGCTGAAATTGCTTGCCCACAGAAGAGGCGTTCCCTGCTTGCGACTCTTGGTTTGCATGGGCTGTATATCCCATCCGGTAGTGCCACACACAACAGGTATGTGTCTGTCTAACAAGCGTGATACATTGTCCGAGGCTGTGGCAGGTGTGGTGAACTCTATGGCGACATCGGCTTGGTTCAAATCGTCCCGCAGCCAGGCTTCTTCGCCCATAGCCTCGGGTGCAAAAGGGTCAATACGCAGCAGCACCGCGTGCCCGCGCGACAAAGCCACGCGTTCAATAGCGTGCCCCATCTTGCCGTATCCAATCAGTAGCAACTTCATAGTTGTTCAACCCCGCAAAAGTATGCCTTTTTTCTTATATGCCGCAACGAATGACCGAAAATATAGGGAAAAAATGCGTAACACTTGCGTATTTGTGCTGTTCGGCGTACTTTTGTCGCCCTTTTAGAAACGAACAGAAACGAAAGAATAAAAAAACAGATATAGTATGTACACATTTTTGATTGTCCTGATTACCGTTATAGCCGTGTTGCTGACCTTCCTTGTGTTGATTCAGAACAGCAAGGGTGGCGGTTTGGCATCGGGCTTTGCCAGTGGTAATCAAGTGATGGGTGCTCCCCGCACAGCCGACTTTTTGGAGAAATCCACATGGTGGCTCATTGCCCTGATAGTGGTGCTGAGTATTCTCGCCGTGGGTGTGAAGAAAGGTCAGCAAGCAGAAGGCGGTCATGGCAGTGCCATTGTTGAGCAGGTAGAAGATGCCACCTCGGCTTTGGAGGCTGCTGCTCCCATTCAGGAAGAGCCCGCCCAGGACTAACTTTCCCGTTTAAATTGCGAACTGCCGTCTTTGCCTAAAAGCGTGCAGAGGTGTTGCGGCTTTGCCACAGCCCGCCTGCCAGACAAGCAATCAGGTAAAACGGATACAGCAGTTCCAGCAACAAGGCTGTGCCTATAGAGGTGCGGTCGTTTGTTGTTTTAGTTCCATCGTTATTTTTTGGGTAGTCATTCTCAAAGCGGCGGATGAACCATAGGTCAAAGGGGAACTTAATGAGCAATAGAAGCGGGCAGAGTAGTTGCAGCAGATTGGCACATAGTACCACCGCACCGCACAACCGTATATCGGGGTCAGTATAACGCTGGGCTTTGCCTGCCCAGCGCATGCGTTGCTGGAGCAGTTGCTGGAGTGTCGCAGACGGTTGAATGCAGGCTGTTACAGCCTCACCGTGCAGGGTGACAATCGTTTTACCATGACGCTTCATGCTCTCCAAG
This sequence comes from uncultured Bacteroidales bacterium, assembly GCA_946615455.1. GTDB lineage: Bacteria > Bacteroidota > Bacteroidia > Bacteroidales > Paludibacteraceae > Colicola. The sequence continues at coordinate 2,686 of CAMOHN010000015.1, read as the reverse complement.
AGGAACATGTCATCGCCGCTTGGCATGTCGGTGTGTAAGTCCTCGCAACAAGCCAACCATGTTTGTCTCCGCACCATGAGGTTGGCTCCTGAGCACATAACGGCATGTCCTCGATCGGCAGTCCACAGTGTCAGGGCTTGCAGGGCTTTGTATTCGGCATGTTGCAGGCGTTCCAAGAGCGAGTCGGTGTTCTTGCTCATACGCAGCGGGAGGATAACCATATACGCCTCTTGGGGCAGTTGTGGCAAAAGGTGTGTGTCAGGGAGTTGTACATCGTCATCGGTGAGCCATACCCACTCGGTGGAGACAGAGCGGATGCCTCTGAGCAGGGCATGTTTCTTGCCTTTCCCCTCATCATCGACGAAGAGTGTGTTTTGAGGATACCGGCTACGGTCGGGTCGTGTGCCGTGCCGATAGGGAACTATGACCGTGAGGGCGTTCATTGATGCTGCAGTCGGGCTAATTGTTCGGTGAAGCAGGGATAGGACTTGCTGATGCATTGTGTGTTATCCACCGGATAGTCGGCAGCCATGAGTGCCATGGCTATGCGGTGGTCGGCACGGCTATGATAAGGCAACGCGGTTGGCTGTTCAAGCAGTTGGTGCATGGCTTGCAGGCGGTCGCTCTCCTTGAGGGGCAAACGCTCCAACCCTGTGAAATGCATGGTTATACCCAAACGGTGGCAAGCAGCAAACACCGCAGGATACAAGTCCGGGCAATCAGCAAAGTCCCAATTCAGTTCCGATGGTAGAGTCTGCTTGGCAGTCATGTTTTTGTCGATGATAACCCCGTCTGGCAAGAAAGTTGTTTTGACCCCCAATAGCCGGAACAGTTCAGCCACCGTCCGGTCGCCTTGCAGGCTGTCGGCATGCAAGCCATCTAAGTTCAAACACCCTCCATGGAGTGCCACCCATTCATACCAAAAGGCTGCTGCTGACCAATCACGCTCAACGGCTGTGAGCGGCATGAGCTTACCTTGTCGTGCTTGCCGGCAGAGCGTTTGGGTCATTATTATGTAGGGCGAATGGCAATCGGAAGTCACATTCATGCCGACAAGCAGCAGTGCAGAGACGAACTGAGTACTCAGAGGCTGATTGAGTATGATCGGGCAATTACGAAGTGTCTGCCCCATGATGTGTAGCGGCGGGAACCCCTCCTGCTCCAAATAGCGGATGGAAGCCCCCGTTTGTCTGAGAGCCTCAACCAACTGACCGATGGGGCGTTGTGTCATGCGTTTGTCACCGGTAAGCACTACGTTTATACCTGTTTGTGCAGCGCAATAGGCTGTCAGGAAGCGCATGGCAGTCCCGCAGTTATGCAAATTAAAAGTCACATGACTAATCACCTTGTTCCGTTGAAACGTCTGTATATTGGTCAGCACTTTATGCAACAGCCTTACATCGTCGGGGACGGTCTCGTCCGGCTGCCATTGATACAGGTCTGTTCCTTGCATAGCATAGAGCACCAACAAGCGGTTGGCTATGCTCTTGGATATGGGTAGGGTGACAGGGATCATAGGTCAAGGATTTCAACTATCCATCAGTCGCACAAGGAGAAGAGGTCGGCACGGGGATTGACCAGCATGACGGGCACTTGGCTGCGTACAATGGCTTTTCGCTCAATGGGACCGAACAGGATGTCGTCCCATCCGTATTCTCTTGATGCGGTCAGCAATAGCAACTGGTGCCCAAAGTCCCGCTGCCGCTCGGCGGCTTCCACATAGAGGCGGAAACTGTCTTTGCGGGCTTCGCCTATCTCGTAGCGGATGTCGGCTTGGGTCCGTTGATTGACGGCTTGTATATGGGATATTATTTTTCCCATATTCGTTTTGGCTCTTGAGCCGAAGTCATGTGCCGGCAGCAGGATAATGGTTGCCCCTGTTTTGCGGGCAAGGTAGGTACTGATTTCTGCCTTATATACCTCTTCCTCCAACATGGTTACGGGCACCAGGATTCGCCTGATGTCTGTCACCATGCGCATGGTCGGTGTGATGAACACATAGGGTCGCCGCTCGTCGCGACAAGCGTTGAGGTGCTGTTGAATGACCCTTGGTCGGTTTTCACAGCGGACAAGGCGGATGTCTTCGTTATTGTCCCAAATCATCGTTCAGTTGTTCAATGTAAGCCACCATTTCGTCTCGTCCCTCGCCAGTTTCGGAGGAGGTACAGAACACGGGGGGCAACTCTTCCCATGTTTTCAAAAGGGTCAGTTTATAGCGTTGCAGGTTGTCCGCCAACCGTCCTTTGCCAATTTTGTCCGTTTTGGTGAAGACCAAGGCAAAGGGAATCTCGTTCTCACCCAACCAAGCGATGAAGTCCAGGTCAATCTTCTGCGGCTCGTGGCGGCTGTCGATGAGCACGAACAGGGTGACCAACTGCCTGCGCATGAGGCAATAGCGTTCAATCATGCGGCGTAGTTGCTCACGCTGTTGCTGACCGGTCTGTGCAAAGCCATAGCCGGGCAGGTCCACCAGATGCCACTGGGCTTTGCCCTTGCCGGATTGGATTAGGAAATGATTGATGAGCAGCGTCTTACCGGGTTTCTGACTGGTTTTTGCCAGATGGGGTGCACGGCACAGCATATTGATGAGGCTGGACTTGCCCACATTGCTGCGCCCGATGAAGGCATACTCATTGAGTTGGCTGTCGGGGCATGCCGACACATCGGGAGACGAGGTGACAAACGA
>CAMOHN010000014.1 GCA_946615455.1 uncultured Bacteroidales bacterium | reverse complement strand
TGTGTCGCGTGCCAATGCTCCTTCCACTGTTCCTTCGGAGTCAGAAAAAGTGCCCCATACGAGGGCTTGGTAGGTGCGTAGGGTCGTGTGATTGAAGAACTGCCAGCCCAAGTTGGTCTTGGCTTCCGGCGTTTTGGCTATGAGCAGCAGTCCTGAGGTGTCCTTGTCTATACGGTGTACCAAGCCGATGTTCGGGTCGTTGATATCCAATGCGTTGCCTGTTTGTGCAAAGTGATAGGCAAGGGCGTGCAAGAGCGTGTGCTCATAGTTGCCATGCCCGGGGTGAACCACCAGTCCGGGGTCTTTGTTGATGACCAGTACATCGTCGTCTTCATACACTATATCCAAGGGGATATTCTCGGGCGTGATGGTGAAATCGTGCGGTTCGTGATCCAACAGAACCTGTATGACATCCAAAGGCTTGACCTTGTAGTTGCTGCTGACGGGATGCCCGTTCACCCAGACATGTCCGGCATCGGCAGCCGACTGAATACGGTTACGCGAGGTGCCTGCCATGTGCTCGGTCAGGTACTTGTCCACCCGTAGAGGCGACTGACCTTTGTCCACTTCAAGGCGCAGACGCTCCCACAACTCTTCTTCTTGCTCGGATGGTATGTTGGTTGGCATAGGCTGATTGAGCAACGGGGATTAGAAAAACTCTTCTTCCGTATCGTCCGTTTTGACGGTGGCGGCTTTTTCCATATCGGTGGAAAGCCATACATTGACCGATTGCCCTTCGCGCAACTTGGTGCCGCTTTCTGGCGACTGGTTATAGACGCGGTAGTCGGCTTCGTTGGTCGAGTCGGGCTGTACATCGTAGGTGAATGCTCCCATGGTCAGGTGTGTGGCGAGCAGCAGTGAACGCGCGTCGGACAGACCCAGACCTGCCAAGTCGGGCACTGCCACTTGTTCGGTACCTAACCCTTGTCCAACGACCAAGACCACCTGTGTGCCTTCGGTCAGCAATGTGCCGGCGGCTATGGTGAGGCTGTCAGGACTCTGTACATCCAACACCAAGTCACGGTAGGCGGACGGCTCATAACGCACCTCGCATACGCCCAACCCCACTTGACGCAGAGTACTCTGTGCCTGCCGATAGGTCACATCGATAAGGTCGGGAAGAGCCACCTGACGACGCTGGCGAGCGTTCATGATGACATAGACCGTTCTGCCACGCTTGGCATGACTCTCCGGTGCCGGATTCTGCTCAACAATAGTGCCCAACGGCACTTTGGATGAATAGGTGGAGTCAATCACCTCCACACGCATGTGACTGCCCGATAGCAGTATGTCCGCCTCTGCAAGGGTCAAACCGGTCACCTGCGGAACCTCGGTCTCGATGCCGTGCTCGGTGTAGCTGTTCAACCACCGGCGTAGCACCACCAACAGCACCACCACAAGGACTATTGCAATCAACAAGTTCAGTAACACCACCTTCCACCATGGGCGTGGAGACGAAGCAAAAGACTTCATTTTTGCCATACGAACATTTCAAAAAGGTTCATAAAAAGGGTAATCCACTATATTTTTGGGGCAAAAATAGATTATTTTTTTTGTGTATTAAAAAAACGCCTTACTTTTGCGCCGTTTTTTGAGCATCGATACTCGGAAAACATCAATATAATTAACCATTTAAACTAGTTTTTTTGGTATGAAAAAAATTCTGTTTGTTGCCGCTATCGCTCTGTGCGCTATGAGCTGCGGTAAGAAAGAGGCTAAGACCGAAGCTTGCACCGAAGAGGCTCCCGCTGCTGTTGAGGTAGTTGAGGCTCAGGAAGAAGCTGTCGTTGAAGAGGCTCCCGCAGAGGTAGTTGAAGAGGCTGCAGCTGAGGTAGTTGAAGAGGCTGCTGAATAATTTCAGATGCTTTTTCTTTTCTCTTTGTCAACCTAACGTAAACGAGGGTTTGTTTTTTCTGAAAGCATTCCCTCTTTTTGAGGAAAGATGGCGGAGTGGTCGATCGCGGCGGTCTTGAAAACCGTTGACCTTAACGGGTCCGGGGGTTCGAATCCCTCTCTTTCCGCAACGAGCAGGAGGTAACTATGTCAAAAGCATGGTTATCTTCTTTATTTGTGCGCTGTGCCCAATCGTTGGGCGCAGTCTTGTCGCCTATGCGCTGTGTGCTGTGTGGCACGGTGACCGAGAGCCCTTTGCTCAACGAAGCAGGGCATGCCTTGTGTCCGCGTTGTTTGCACCGGTTGGAGCGCACCGAGCAGTTTCATCTGCGTGGTAATCGCACCGAAGATATGTTCTATACCCATCCGCAGTTCGAGCGCGGTGCCTGTTTCTTGTTCTATGATAAGGCAGAGCATGTCAACCGATTGGTGTATGCTTTCAAGTATTTTCGCACACCCGAGTTGGCATACGACCTTGCTCTTCAGGCTGCCAAAGAGGCATTGCCAACCGACTTTTTCGACACGGTCGATGTGATTATGCCCGTTCCCCTGCACCCGCGACGATTTAGGCAGCGAGGCTATAATCAGTCCGAATACATAGCGCGCGGATTGAGTGATGTGACCAAAATCCCCTATGATATCGAGCACCTCACCCGTATGCGAAACAATCCTCAACAGGCTCGCATTCGCGGCAATGAACGTGCCCGCAATGTAGAAGGCATTTTTGCCGTCAATCACCCCGAGGAACTCTATCGCAAGCACATTCTCTTGGTGGACGATGTCATCACCACAGGCAGCACTATGAGAGCGTGTATGGATGCCATGCGGGCGTTTCGAGGTGCCCGAATCAGCGTCTTTGCACTTGCCCAGCCAAGGTAAAAACATATTTTTACAGGCTTTTGTTGGTCAATACGAGGAAAGCATGTATCTTTGCGGCATTAAATCGTTGAAACCAAAACAACTTGTTACTATACCGATTATGAAATACGAGAGTTGTATTTCCAAAACCACCAGTTCTGCTAAAAGCGTCTATGCGGTGGTGAGTGACCTGAAGAACCTCGAACGGGTTCGGGACAAGATTCCCCAAGACAAGGTGCAGGAGTTGGACATCGAGCCGGACTGCATCCGTATCAAAGTGGACGGACTGGGGCAGAAGTTGAGTGTCCGCATCTTGGATAAAGAAGAAAACAAGGTGGTCAAGTATGGTGTGGAAGACAGTCCCGTTGCAGTCTTCTTCTGGATACAGATGAAGGAGGTGGCACCGGGTGACACCCGCCTGAAACTGACCTTAGAAGCCGATATCCCCTTTATGTTCCGCATGATGTTGGAGAAAAAATTACAACAAGGCTTGGATCAAGCTGCCGAGATGATGGCACAGTTCCCCTACGAAGCATGGGAGAAAGGAGATACCGTATGAGACAGCGTATCCACCGCGAAGGGCACAGAATGCTCATCGTCACTGCCCTTATTCTGCTTGTTATCAACATCATTATTTTTGTTTGTTCAACCATGACCTGGTTGGCGGTTGTGGTGCTATTGGCTTCGGTGCTGGCACTGATGTTTCTGTCGTATTTCTTCCGCAATCCCCAACGCATTATTGAGGTGGACGACCCTGACTTTCTAATTGCTCCTGCCGATGGACGTGTGGTGGTCATTGAACCGGTGATGGAGGACGAGTATTTTCACGACAAACGCCTGCAAGTAAGTATTTTCATGTCGCCCTTTAATGTGCATATTAACTGGTATCCCATCGAGGGTAAGGTGCTGCATAGCAGTCATCAGAAAGGTCGCCACAAAGGGGCATGGCTGCCCAAATCTTCCACAGAGAACGAGCGTAGTCTGGTGGTTATTGAACTGCCGTCGGGCAAGCAGATTGCCGTCCGCCAGATTGCCGGAGCCATGGCACGCCGTATCGTCACCTATGCCAAACCCGGAACGGAGTCTAAACGCAACCAGCAGTTAGGCTTCATCAAGTTTGGCTCGCGTGTGGATATGTACCTGCCCTTGGACACAGACATTTTTGTTGAACTGGGTGACCCCGTCAGCGGAAACGAAACTATCATAGGAAAAATCCAATCGTAACAAAACAAACAATATGAATAAGTTTGAACAACTCTTTGCCGCTTATCCTTTTACAATGAGCGACGAGCAAGTGGCAGCCGAAACGGCGCAACTGCTCAGCGAACATCAAGAAGCCAACAATAACCGCCAAGTTTGGGCACAGTGCCTTCATCAAATAGACCTGACCACCCTCAGTGTGGATGACACCATAGAGAAAGTACGCATCATGGCAGAGCGGGTCAATCAGTTTGAACAGCAGTTCTCCGACTTAAAGAATGTGGCAGCCATTTGTGTCTATCCCGCCTTGGTGGAGACCGTGCGTCAGAACCTGACAGCCCCTGTCGGCATAGCCGCCGTGGCTGGCGGTTTCCCCGCCTCACAGACTTTCCTTGAAGTCAAAATAGCCGAAGCTGCCATGGCAGTCAAAGCCGGTGCCACCGAGATTGACATCGTGCTGCCTGTAGGTAAGTTCGTTGAGGGTGACTATGAAACTGTAGCTGACGAGATCAGCGAAATCAAAGCCGCCATCGGTCAAGCGCACCTGAAAGTCATTCTGGAGACGGGTGCCTTGCCATCGGCACAGCACATCTATCGTGCTGCCATCTTGGCGATGGCTTCGGGTGCTGACTTTGTGAAGACCTCGACGGGCAAGATTAGTGTCAATGCAACACCTGAAGCCTCGTATGTGATGTGCCGTGCTATTCGCGACTGGCATGAGCGCACGGGTGATATAGTCGGCTTCAAACCCGCCGGAGGCGTAAGCACCACAGCCGAAGCCGTAGCACACTACACCATCGTGGAACAAGTGCTTGGCAACGAGTGGTTACGTAACGACCGTTTCCGTTTTGGTGCCAGCCGTCTGGCGAATAACCTGCTGACTTCCATCCAAGGCGAGACAGTGAAATACTTCTAATTACCACTAAACCACTGAAATACTGCTAAACAATTGTGAAACAACCCTATACCATTGTCCGTAAGTATCTGTGCTCGCCTCTGGTGGCTCTGTTTGAGATTGAGGCTCCCCGTATAGCCGCCGCCCGTAGGGCAGGACATTTTGTTATTGTGCGCACCGACGAACACTCGGAGCGTATGCCGCTGACCATAGCGGCAGCTGATACACAGCGTGGTACCATCACATTAGTGGTTCAGCGTGTTGGGGTGAGCAGCGCCAAGTTGTTTGACAAGGCTGTTGGCGATACACTTGCCGATGTGGTCGGTCCGTTGGGCAAAGCCACACACATAGCCCGTTTTGGTACCGTGGTGTGTGCAGCAGGCGGAGTAGGAGCCGCACCGATGTTACCCATTGCCCGTGCCTTGAAAGAGGCAGGTAACCGCGTCATCACCGTGCTGGCAGCGCGTACAGCCGAACTGATTTTGTTAAAAGATGAATTGCAAGCCTGCTCCGACGAGGTGATTGTTATGACCGACGATGGCAGCATGGGACAGAAAGGTGTGGTCACCGTGGGTGTGGAGCAAGTACTGCAACGCGAGAAAGTGGACAAGTGCATCACCATCGGACCTGCCGTGATGATGAAGTTTGTTGCACTGACAACCCGGCGATATGATGTTCCAACCGATGCCAGCCTGAACACCATCATGGTGGACGGAACGGGTATGTGCGGTGCCTGTCGTGTGACGGTAGGCGGCAAGACACGCTTTGTTTGTGTTGACGGACCGGAGTTTGATGCGCATGCCGTTGATTTTGACGAGCTGCTCAGTCGCCTGCGCTCCTATCGTGCCGAAGAAGCCCTTGCCTATGAGCAGTACCAACAACAACTCAAACCTTTGACAGCCAAAGAACGTACCGCAATTGCCCGAGTTCGGATGCCGGAACTGCCGCCCGAGGTGCGTATTCGCTCGTTGCATCTGGAGGTCAATCAGGGAGTCAGTTATAGTCAGGCGCTAACCGAATCTCACCGTTGTCTGAACTGCAAGAACCCGACCTGTATGGAAGGCTGCCCCGTGCATATAGAGATACCCCGCTTCATCAAAGCTTTGGAACAAGGTGATGTGGATGGAGCAGCCGAGGTGATTCGTCGTTCCAGTTCGTTGCCTGCCGTATGCGGTCGTGTATGCCCGCAGGAGAAACAGTGTGAGGCACATTGTATCCATCTGCGTATGGGAAACGAACCGGTGGCAATAGGCTATTTGGAGCGCTTTGTAGCGGATCATGCTTCTGCCTCTCAAACCTCAGTGAACGAGCAAAAGAAAGCTCGTGTGGCAGTGGTGGGCAGCGGTCCTGCCGGACTGAGTTGTGCCGGTGACCTTATCAAGATGGGTTATGCCGTTACACTCTTTGAGGCTCTGCATGAGATTGGCGGTGTACTCAAGTATGGTATTCCCGAGTTCCGCCTGCCCAACCGCATTGTGGACGGGGAGATAGCCGCCTTGCAGCGTATGGGCGTGGTCTTTGAGCGCGACACCATCGTGGGCAAAACACTCACCATGGAGCAGTTGCGCCAAGAGGGGTATGAGGCTGTTTTTGTAGCATCTGGTGCAGGGCTGCCGCGTTTCATGCATATCGAGGGCGAGAACCTGAACGGAGTGCTCTCGTGCAACGAATACCTCACGCGCGTCAATCTTATGGACGCCTCGTCCGCCGAGTCGGACACCCCATTGCTTTACGGAAAGCGTGTGTTGGTAATCGGCGGGGGCAACACAGCCATGGATGCCGTGCGCACAGCCAAGCGTTTAGGCGCCGATCACGCCACCATCGTCTATCGCCGTAGCGAAGAGGAGATGCCCGCCCGCATAGAGGAGGTAAGGCATGCCAAAGAAGAGGGAATAGAGTTCATGACCCTGCATAACCCCATAGCCTATCATGCCGATGAGAACGGACGAGTAGCCGAAGCCGTGTTGCAAGTCATGTCCCTTGGCGAACCGGACGCTTCAGGCAGACGTAGCCCTGTGCCCGTAGAAGGACAGACCGTGACTGTTCTTGCCGACTTGGTCATTGTGGCAGTGGGGGTGTCACCCAATCCCATCATTCCGCAGTCGGTCGAAGGACTGGAAGTGACCCAAAAAGGTACGATAGCTGTGCAGAACGAGTCCCTTCAGTCGTCGTTGCCATACCTGTTCGCCGGTGGCGACATCGTGCGTGGTGGAGCCACAGTCATTCTTGCAATGGCAGACGGACGGAAAGCCGCTCATGCCATTGATCAATACCTGAACAATCGTTAAACATCAGCTAAACAATCGTTTATGACCAAAGAGTTATACATTGTCCTCATCTATGTTGTCGTGATTAACCTAATCACCCTCATCATGTTTTATGCGGACAAACAGGAGCATAAGCATCACCGCCATCCGCATGGCATACGCTCGCACACGTTCCTGACAATGGCCATTCTGGGTGGCAGCGTGGGAGAACTGCTGGGCATGCTCTTATTCCGCCACAAACGCCACCATAAGGAGTTCACCATCCTGCTTCCCATCATATTGTTGGTTCAGGTGGTTGTTACCATCTTGGTGCTGCGTATGTACTTCTCTACCGAGGTTAATCCTGCTGACTTAATTCCTGCCTAAGTTGCTACTGAACCTGCTTATTACCACCGGTTTGCTGTTTGGTATCCCGCCTCTCTGCCGCCGGTTGCATGTGCCTACCATTGTCGGATTTATTGTGGCGGGCATGCTTGTCGGTCCGTCGGGCTTGTCACTCATCGCCTCGACTGAGGTCATAACCGCTTTGGGTAAACTGGGCATATTGTTTATCTTGTTCCAGTCCGGCTCGGAGATGGATCGCAACATCATCCATTTTCAGCGTCATCGCGCCGTGGTCTATGGGCTTTATTCGTTTTGTTTTCCATTTGCACTTGGCGTTGTTGCCGGTCTGGGTCTTCTGTCGCTGCCGTGGTTGCCTTCGCTGCTGTTGGGTGCCATGTTTGGCAGTCACACGCTGATGACCTATCCCATTGTTACGCGTTATGGTGTACAGAAAACCCGTTCTGTAAGTATTGTGGTAGGGGGTACGGTGCTTGCCATGACGCTGTCGCTGTTAGTCTTGGCAGGTGTGGAGAGTCAGGCAGAGGCCGATTTCCGCTGGCAGCGTATGCTGCTGATTCCCTTGGTTGTGGGTGTCATTGTGTGGCTTTTTCCGCGCATGGCGCACAAGTTCCTAAGACGGCACACCGAGCCGGTTAGCACCTTTTTGTTTGTGCTCCTTTTGATGGTGCTATCTGCTTTCCTATGCGAAGAGGCAGGACTGGACGGCATATTGGGGGCTTTCTTGTGCGGCGTGAGTCTGAACAGGCTGTTGCCGTCCCGCTCCAGTCTGATGCGTCAGGTATCGTTTGTTGGTAACAGTACGCTGGTGCCTATGTTCCTTATGAGTGTAGGTATGTTGTGTGATGTGCGCGTCTTTGCCCAAGGCTGGCAGACGCTGTTGGTCGCTCTTGTCATGATAGGCAGCAAACTGGCAGGTAAGTGGCTGGCTGCGGCTGTAGTTGCTCGTCAGTGGCGGTTCAGCGCGACCGAAAGGCGGCTGATGTTCGCCCTTACGCATGCATCCTCGGCAGGTACACTCGCCATTGCTACCATCGGCTTTGCGCATGGCATATTCAGTGTCGATGTACTCAATGCATCGGTCATTATGGTCTTGGTGCTGTGTACATTGTCCTCGTTCATCACCGAACAAACTGCGCATCGATTGGCTCTGCAAGAGGAAGCGCACATGGATGCCGACCGACAGGAGGAACGCTGGCAACTGATTGCCCTCAGAGGCAGCGAAGCCGGTTTGCGTGAACTGGCCACGGCTGCACAACTGCCACACGCCGACATGCTCTGCATGAAAGAATGGACGGACATACAAACCGCCATCGAACATCAGACATGTTCCATGGCGGTTTATCAAGAGTATCAGCCGCTCAATACAGTGCTCCGACTCAGGGTCATCGTGCCCCGTTATGCCGAGAAAGAGAGAGACTTTATTTCCTGCTTCGGTTTTGTGCGCCGTCTGTCTGTAGGAATTGGGGCAAAAGTCATTTTCTATTGCAACCAAGACGGTGAACAAGTGCTCAGGCGCATGTGTCAGCGTGAAGGCAAGCAATTAGCAGCCGAATTTGTACGTATGAACGAGTGGTCCGAGACCGAGCACATCACCGGTTGCTTGCGCGATAACGACATGCTCGTGTTGCTCTGCTCGCGCCCATCGACCGCCGGCTATGACCCGCTGTTCAAAGACATTCCTCTACTCTTGTCACGCAATGTGTCGTGGCATAGTTATGCTGTAGTCTATCCCGAACAACTGACCGGCGAGTGGGAGGGCGACCGATTCTGACGGGTGATTAGTTGCCTTGATTGAACAGGTAGCGGACACCTAACGAGATGCCGTATAGACCATATTGGTTGAAGCCGAACTTATCGCTGTAGTTGTTCACACCAAAGCTGGGACGCCAATCCAACGAGAGTTGCAGCGGAAACCAAAAGTCATACTCGATACCGATATGACCAGCCACACCGGCATAGAACCAACCCGGAACATCTTTCTGCTTGAACACAAAACCTCCGGCACCACCGACACCCATATACCAGTGCCAGGCACCATCTTCTTCCCAAGGAATAGCAGCATTAAAGGGGTCAATCCAGTCATAGGTGACATGACCACCCAAACCGAAACCGGTGTTCATAGGCAACATCACCTGAGCAGCTACATCCAACATGTTGGCACCGAGCGTATGCTGATAGGAAATAGACGGGTAGTAACCGAGGTTAACGCCCACGGAACGCGGCTGAGCCGATACAACTGCCGCCCCGCTCAATAGCAACAGAGCAGCTACAAGAAGTTGTTTTTTCATAGTGTTTTGATTTTTAGTAATTGTTGATTTTTTTTGCCCAAAAAAGCGCGCAAAGGTAGGGCGACTGTGTCAATCGTCCAAATATTACCATGTTTTTTATTCGAAGATTGGTTTGGCAGGCCAGCCGTAATCTTGGTAGTAATACGCGTTCAACCTATGGCTGCGGACATATTTGCGCAGCTGCATCAGGCGGCAAGTTTCGCCTATGCTGTGATTGGAATGGATATTGCAATAGATGTCGTAGTGTTTGCCGAAAATGTGTTTAGCACTTGCCTCATAGCGTGCTCCGTCAATGGTTTGCTCGAAAGCGGTGACTTGCCATGCTCCCTCGTGTTCGACCAATGTCATACAGCCGCTATGATTGCCGCCGGATATGCCCTTTAGCGTGTCACCGATAAGCTTATACCAATCCACTTGGCAATCGCAATAGAAGCGATTCGCTTCTTGGGCTACCTCGATGATGGTGGGAACACAGAACTCGCCTTGCATGTATTGACTGCCAATCTCACGGATCAGATAGTCTCCCATAGCCTCGCGCATGGCTTGATCACGACGGTAGATGGCTATATGGCGAATACAATCGGCTTTGTGCTCGTCAAAATCAGCCATCAGCCACTTGCCTCTTACACACTCCATGTACAGGCGGTGCTCCTCGATGTCGGTTGCCGCATCAAAAGAACCGTCATCCCATTTTTGTCTGACAAGGATGGTGGCGATGGCATGGGTAGGGTCAGTCTTTTCAACGCTCTGCACCTCATAGTCGGCTATTGTTCCGCCGTTGCCTGTGACAAAATAATACAGCCACTCGTGATCCAGTTCTTCGTCGTCGGGCAAGTGGTTGAACATGGTGTCCAGCACCGAGTAGAAATCTTCGGTCAGATGGTCGCGCGACTCGGTGAGCAGTTCATGGTCAGGAATGTAGCGACACAATTCGGTGGCTCGGTCTTTGAGCTGTTTCTCGGTCGGAGTACAAGCCGTCACGGCGGATAAAGCCACAGCAAACAGAAAGAATAGGTTGTGCTTGGTCATAGTACCTGTGTTTTTGTCCCACAAAAGTACGGCTATTTCCCATATTGACTACAATCTGAACAAAAAATAGGAAATCTTTCCTTGCATAGGCACAGCGCTTGGTGTACCTTTGCGCCTTGTATGAAACGACACACTTTTTTACTTAAATACTTTCTTCTTTGCCTTATCGGGTGCTTGCCCTTGTCGCTTTTTTCCCAGCGTTTGGAGCGCTTGAGCGACTCGCTGACCTGCTACGCGCAGCGGATTGCTAAGGTGGACAAGGTGGATGTGAAAGCCTGCCGTGAACGCGGTAAAGATATCACCCTAACCACCAATCCGACACTCAGCTATTTGTCCCTCAGTGAGGAACAGGTTCAAGACCTGCGTAGGCAAGTTAGTTTTTGGGTTCGAGGCGATGAAATGGGACGCGTGAGCATTTATACCGACGGCAAGGAGATAGGTGAACTCATCACTTCGCGCTTTCGTGCTCGCCGTTGCAGTGACAAGCATACGGTACCTGCTGTTACACCCTTGGTTCGTTTAGCCGATTGCCCGTATGAGACAAGTCAGGGTCTGCAAGGCAAACACATAGCCCTTTGGTCCAGTCACGGTCTGTATTACAAGGACACCGAAGACCGTTGGCTGTGGCAGCGTGCGCGCCTGTGGACCACGGTGGAGGACTTGTTTACGGCCTCGTTCACCTATCCTTTTCTGGTTCCTATGCTTGAGAATGCCGGTGCCGTCGTGTTGCAACCACGCGAGCGTGACCCCGAAACCACCGAGCGGGTTGCCTTTGTGCAAAACACAATGCAGCAGTCGTTGGCAATGCCTCATGTGGGCGACTATGCACTCTATGTGCGCTATCATGCTCACAAGGACAATGCCCGACAAGTTCTCTATACCGTCACGCATCAAGGACAAACATCCCGTTTGACTGTCAATCAGCAGATAGGTGGCAACATGTGGCTCTATCTTGGCACGTTCGGTTTCGGCACGGACTCTGCTGCCAACAACCTCACTGTTTCGATTGCCAAAGGGGCGCACGGCTTAGTCAGTCATCTGGGCGTTAAAATAGGCGGTGGAATAGGGCAGAGCGGTATGCCGCGTTTTGCCGAAGCCGCGCGTTACTACTTGCGCTACAACGGACTACCCGATAGTATTTCCACTTACGAGAAAAACCCAAGCGAGTATTTGGACGACCTTGTCAGTCGCGGTAAGTGGGTCAATTACTTGAACGAAAACCTGCACATACCCATTGACATGGCCATAGCCGTTCATTCGGATGCAGGAGTGCGTGGTGGTGACTCGATTGTGGGAACGCTAACCATCTATGCCGACAAGGACAAGCGTGGCAGCCGTTCGTTCCATCGTGGTGGTGAGCGGCGCATCAACCGCGACCTTGCCGACTATGTGCAGACCCAAGTGGTCAGTGACATGCAGCGCACGCTCTGTCCCGAGTGGACACGACGCGAGTTGAAGAACGGCGGTTATGCCGAGGCCACTATGCCGCGTGTGCCGACCGTCCTGTTGGAGATGCTCAGCCACCAGAACGGCGG
>CAMOHN010000013.1 GCA_946615455.1 uncultured Bacteroidales bacterium | reverse complement strand
GCAAATTGCTGAATCCACATCAGACCGGCAGGCAGTTGAATAGTCGGTAGAGCACTGCACTGGTAGAAAGTCATGGGCCCCATCAGCATCAGTTGCTCGGGCAGCGTTACGCTTTCCATATAGTAGCACTGACCGAAAGCACTGGATGCTTTAATTTGAGTTATACCATCCTCCACGATGACTTCGTTGATATCCTGACGAAGGTCGTTCCATGGATTGTCTTCTGCATTTTCAAATTCAGGAATCATTCCACCTGCCGTGCCATCGCCTAATTGGAAGTCCTCGTTGGTAGAATTCTTGTCTAACACGGAAATAGTCAATACACCGTCGTTCAATGTCCATGCCATATTGGCATCGGGCAGATTACCGCTCGGGTTGTCAGCGTACAGATTGAAAGCGGCTGCAAGGCATAATGCCGATAATAGTATTTTTTTCATAGTGGTTGTGTTTTTAATAGGTTAAAGATTTGATTATTTGACCCGCATACCGTGTATGTTGTATATGTGTCCGTTGCGGATGATGTAGATATGTCCGTCGATGAGCACTTTACGGTTTGCGGCATTGCCCTTGTTGTCCAATTGGTCTATTTCAATATCTTCTATACCATCGGAAATGGGTGCGAAGATGGCACCGATGGTGCAGTCAGCATTGACAGTCAGCCCTGTATTTTCGTCGTAGTTGTGCCACCGAACCAAGCGGTAGCCATCGTCGGGCACGGCTCTAAAATGCAATGTCGTACCGGCAGGCACTTCGTTCAGATCCACATTCTCTTGGCAAACAATATCTCCGTGTTCGGCAGTCAAGACGCTAACGGAATAGGAGTCGGCAAGGTCAGCCACAATGCGGAATTTCTTCCAATAGGTGTTGGCTCGGTATGCATTGACGCCCACCGACTTGAGGACATGCAGCGTTACCGAGTTGTCAGAGATAACTTTCCAATCAAAGGCTTCGGGATCAATCTCTGGCACCTGATGGGCTCGGCAATAGACATGCTCAAGGTTATAGAGTTGGTTGAACGATTTGCCTACATGTTGCATATTCGCGCCGAGGGTGATAGAGGTTACGCCACCTTCCAACACATAGCGGTCGTTAGGCATGAGGTTGTCGATGGTATTAACAAAGTCGGACAAGATCCTCACGGACGATATATAGGGCATCCAAGGATCAATCTGATTATATAGGTAGTCATTTGCATTCTGCCATTCGGACATCTGAGCTACGCCTTCTTCTTCGGGCACAATATTGAGTTCGCCGTTGAGACCAATCAACCACCACGTCTGAGGCTCGGCGTTGTAGAGTGAACCCATCCGTGTCATACTTTCATCTTCACCTTCTATTTTCATATACTTCCACGGGCTATAGTGGCGGAACACCTCGACGGCGAAAGCCGGTACATGCAGCGTGATGTTCGATGCTTGGAAACCGGAGAATTGGGTCTCTACGCCGGAGTAATTGCGCACACCCGGGCTGGGGCTGAAATAGTAGATGTCTTTGAGGTTGGTACCCTTGAACGCATTGTCCTCAAAACTTCTCACGCTGGGGTTCAGATGTACTGTGGTCAAAGCGGGACAGCTGTTGAACAAGTTGGCAGGAATAACGCGAGATCCTAATTTTACTTCTTTCAAGTTTCTGCACCCTTGGAACGCTCCTTGCTCAATGTCGGCAAGCGTGGCTATCTGCTCCACGCCTGAGCCTTGGAACGCATAAGAGCCTATCTCACTAACAAATACTATGTTAATCTCGCGCAGTGATACGCAGCTTTTGAAAGTGTTTGAACCTATTCTGTTCAAGCCGGAAGGCAGTTGGATGTTAGTAAGGTTGTTACATCCTTCGAAGGTGCCGTTCAACTCTACCAAGTTGTGAGGCAACTTAACTTTCTGTAAACTTGAAAAATCTTTGAATATGGCACCTAAACCTAAATAGGTGATGTCGCCATATATTACGATGGAACTAACCTTATTCTTGTACGGACTGAGTGCCGTGGCTGTTTGTGAGGCATTTTTGGTATGGTCTTGGGCGAAGC
This sequence comes from uncultured Bacteroidales bacterium, assembly GCA_946615455.1. GTDB lineage: Bacteria > Bacteroidota > Bacteroidia > Bacteroidales > Paludibacteraceae > Colicola. Next base: position 10,595 of record CAMOHN010000013.1, on the reverse strand, counting down.
AAGACAAAGTACCGTCACCTTGAAGTATGAAATAACTGTCGTAGAACGTACCGGCAGCCACGATATCACTATAACCGACCACATTACCCTCCATTGTGAACTTAAATGGTTTCCAGTAGTCGGCTTGGACATAGTCTGCTATATCTGCCGAGGGGACGTGGACGGTTACCTTGCTTTGGTCAAGTCCTTGGAAGGTCTTGGCGGTGACAGTAGGGGGTGTCCAACTGTCTTTAAGCCATATCTCGCGCAGGTGGTCACAGTCGTAGAAGACGGACTGACCCAATGTTTTCAGACTGGCATCAAAGGCAATAGCATCGAGCGACTCGCACTCGCTGAACGCACCGTCGCCCACTGAGGTAACAGAGAGAATCAACAGGTGTTTTAGGTTGGTGCAGCCGTCAAAGGCATACTTGCCGACGCGTCCGATGATTTGGAAATCCACGCGCTCCAACTTGTCCATATCGCTGAACCAGTAGTCGCCTACGGCATTGATGGTAACATTGGTGGCTGCCTTGACGGCGGTAATCATCGCGCGGTAGTTATGCCACGGCACGTCTGCGGCAGAGCCGTATGCCACCTCAGGCATAGAAGTGAGTGTGAGCACACCTTTTTCGTCAATCTTCCAGCCCGAACCGGAAACAGGCAGCGTATATTCGGCTTCTACATTGTATTTTGCCCATACACCTTTTTTATAAGACGACAGATAGGCAGGCATCGTATGGATGGTGAGGTTGCTTGCATTCGACTTGGCAAACGGATCTGCTCCTTTGGTATCAGGGGGGGTGTTGTAGATATAGACATGCTCAAGGTTGGAGCAGCCCGCGAATTCATCCGCATCTTTTGTCTCTATGGTCTTGAGAGCAACGAAACGCACGGATGTCAGTCCCGTATATGCAAGCGCTCTGTCGCCGAGTGTTTGGCAGGAGGAGAGGTCGAGGTAACGCAGATTCTCACACCTGTAAAAAGCACGATTACCCAACTCGGTAACACTGCGGGTAGAAGAAATGGAGCGAAGCGACTCGCAGTTCTCAAACGCTCCTTCACCTATTTTATCGAGTGCATCATCTTCGATTATCACTTCCTCTAACTTCGTGAAATTGTTGAATGTCTCTTTTTCTATTCCCTTTACGCCAATCATTCGGATGGTCTTGATATCTTCGTTCTTGCCATTGGTCAAGAGATTACTAAAATCTTCCTTCTCAAGTCGCCAATAGTTCATTCCGTTTACGACAATTTCGGTAGAATTACGCAAATACCAGTAGTATTGCACAAAAAAGGATGACGAACTTGTCCATGATGTAAAACCGGGACAAAAATGTTCGCTTTCGCTATAATCAATTTTTCCCCATTGGTCTTTTTGGCGATACGGAACGAGGGTCAAAAAGACATGCTGATCTTTGCGCGAGCCGCAGAATTTGCCGCTACCTTTGGGTTTAGTATCCGTGTCAATGATAACGGAAGGCTCCGGCATAAAATTGACTACCGTCACATTCTCTGTTTGGCGATGCCACATATTCCAACAACCATAGAAAGGCGTTTCGCCATACGATTCGAGTTTTTCAAATATAGCCTGACTAACGGCAGTATAAGCAAATGCTCGATTTCCTAAATGACAAACAGAACTAAAATACATTCCGGACAAAGAAAAACAACAATAGAAAGCATAGTCTTCCACCACGAGGCGATCAAAGTATGTAGGACCAATTACCGTCTGCACCATATACATACCTGCGAAGGCGTTCTTACCGATCTTTTTTACATTTTTCAGCTCGATCGCTGTCGCCTGATTTGCCAATGCACCCCACGGGGCAGAAGTGATGTGGAACGGATGATTGGCATTTATGCCGTCCGGCACCAACTTGGCAGGCGGGAAGAGGGGGCTGTCTTTCGTGTATTTGGTGGTCTCATAATCGGGAATGGAGTCTGCCGAAACGGTAAGTACACCGCTCGCGGAGTCGAACGACCATGTTCCACCCGGGATCTTGCCGCCTATGTCAGCCAAGGCGGTCTGCGTGCTCACTGCTGCCAGAAGCAGCATAAGCAGAAAGGGATAGATTTTTTTCATGCAGTTGTTTGTTAAACGGTTAAACAATAGGGACTTCTTGCATAGTAATAATAAAAATAGCAGCCTTGCGGGAACCCAATCCCGCAAGACATATAGCAACGGTTAGCGCACGGTTCGACCTTGCATGTCGAAGCAGCGGCCGTCAGGCATGAGCATATAGATATAGCCGTTGACCATCACTTTTTGGGCTTGTGCAGGCACTGACCATGCTTCAAGTACCTCTTCCAGACCTTGGGCTACCTCTTCCTCAATATAGGAAGCATAGAAGTCTATGTCGCCGATGACAAAGTCGTATCCGCTACCCAAGCCGGTGAATACATATCCTTCGCGCTCGGGGTCTTCGGGGGCGGTGGCACTCTGACCATAAAGGACTTGCTGCTCGGAGAGCAAGGTACCGTCATAGTCGAAGAAACGAACGGTGTAGATATCCTCGTAGTACTCGGCACGGACAGTCACATCCTCGTGCAGACGACTCAGACTGCCTTCGCTCCAGCCCTTGAACTGATAGCCTTCGCGAACCGGATCATTGGGATACGGGCACGAACCGCCGTACTCAACCAATTCCTCGTGCAGCACAGTGTCGTCCCAATCCAAGAAGGTAACAGTAATATACTTCGGTGCATCCGACGGACGCAAATACGGGTCGCGGACGATGTTGAAATAGGTACTGAAGTAATACGACTGCTTGTAAGCCTTCTCCACTTCGGGGTCGTCAAGGATATAGACCGTTACTTTCTCACGCTCGCGAATGCCGTGCTGACCAATCTTCTCGTTCATCATCGTGTAGTTGAACGAGTTGCCGTTAAGCGTAGGCGGCACAGCGGCATAGGAATTGATGTAGAAGTTGTCCGCGCACCAATAGTCGTTGTAGAATACGTTGGAGCCGATTTCGGTCAGGTTCTTGCCAAGTACGAGATACGGTGCCTGGCTGTTCTTCGCCAACGATTGCTCACGGGTGGAAGGCGATTGTATGCGGGTTACGTGGTCGCTGATACGGATGCCGTTTTCGTTGAGGTGCATGTAACGACTGATCTGGGTGTGGGCGGTGTAAGGCAGCGTGCCCTCGTAGTCAATGAGCATGGTGGTGTCGCCATATTCCAAGATGGTTGCCATACCCTTGCCTTCGTCACCCAACGGGATATAGATAGGATAAGTCAGGTCGTCGTAACGCGGGGCAGTATCCCACCACATATCTTTCCACACCGGTGCTTTCATATAGACCCCGTCATACAAGTCAGGAGCTATATAACGCAGATTGCTCAATTTGAGCCCGTCGAAGGCGTGCTTCTGCTCCACGGGTGCCATCTCAACCTCGTCGTCCTGCCAGTCTTCGGTGGGAATGGCGGGCGGCATAGGAGCCTGTACATAGATGCTGTCCAATGCCGTGCAACCTTGGAAGGCGCATGCGTGGATAGTCTGTAAGTTACCACCCAAGTCAATGTTCTTCAATGCGGTGCAATTGCGGAAGGAGTTGGCGGGGATTTCCTTACCATTGTAGGCTACATAGGCCAGTTTGCTGCAATTGCGGAATATGCGGTTGCCTTTCAGTTCGGCATTTTTCAGATCCACAGCAGTAAGAGCCGTACAGCCGCTGAACGCATTGGCTTGAATCTCTTCGGCATATTCGCCAACGTTTACATATTGCAATTTGGTGCAACCCGTAAACGCATTGGCGCGGATCTTTCTTACGTTGGGCAGGTTGACAGCAACGAGTCCGGTCTGCACAAAGTCGCCCACTTCTTCCACATTGTCAAAGTTGAAGTACTCAAGATTATTGCAATATCTGAAGCCGAATACACGCTTTATGTTACTTGCCAACATAACCTGCTTAAGATAATAGAATCCGTCGCAGTGGGCATACAGGGTTTCCATATTTCCTTTGAAATCGGCTGCGACGATACTGTTCTTCTCGGCGGCGGTGAAGCCGTAGTCGAAGTTGTCGTTCTCGCTCAGGCCTTTGTCTGCTGATACGGTGAGCATACCGTCGGACCAGAGAATGAACCAGCCATCGCCGTATTTACCGGTCTTCGTAAGATAGCCGTGCTCGCCCTTGTTGGCAAATTTGAGATCCTTCCAACCGTCGGCAACGATGTAGTTGTACAGGTAGGAGTCAGGCACATACAAGGTAGGCATAGTGGCATCGGCTTGCGGGGCGCGCTGCATGCGGGCAGGGGCTTCGGTAACAGGCGTTTTCATTTCCGAGAAGATATGGTCGCCCACTTGGGCAGCCTCCTTGGTGTAGTTGTAGATCTTGTCCAATGCCAAGCAGCCTTGGAAGACATAGTCGCCGCATGGCTCTCCCCCATACGCGGGAAGGCGAACGAACGGGCACCGATGGAAGTTACGCCGTTGGTAATGACGATGTTGCGGATGCACTCACGGTACTGATACCAAGGCTGGCTCTGTATGGTGTTGTAGTTGGCAGTGTTCTTGGTGATGGTCAGAATACCGTCTTCCGACAGTTTCCACCCTTGGGTCGTGTTGCCCACGGGGAAGGTGTAAGCTTTGTCCACCTTCATCTTGCCCCAGATGGCATCCTTCTCATAATCAGCATACTTTTCGGGTGCCACATGCAGGGTAATGTCCGATAGGTTTACACCGCTGAAGGCATCGCTTGCCGTATTGGGAGCATAGTAACTAACCACGTAGATATTCTTCAGGTTCTTGGCGTTCTTGAAGGCGTTTTTGCCGATAGTGATAAGGTCGTAGTTGCCCAGCGAGATGTTGCCCAAGCCGAAGGAAGCCCCCTCAAAGGCACTGGCTTCAATCTCTTTCACCTTGGTGAAGTCGAAGTCTTGCAGCGACACATTAGCGTTGGAAAAGGCTCTTGCGCCAATCACTTCGGCTTCGATATGCGGTGTGCGCCATAGTTTGGTGCAACCTTCGAAAGCCGACTTGCCTACCGAGATGGCGGTCAGTCCCGAGTAGCATTCAGCCAAAGCCGTGCAACCCATGAAAGCGCCGTCGCCTATGTTAAGCACGATTTTCTTGCTTTTTATATTGGTTTGCATGACCTCTTTGAGGTCGGTGCAGCCCTTGAAAGCGTTGGCTCCGATGTGGAGCGTGTCCATACCGGTGAAGTACACTTTTTTCACTCCTTTGAGTGCACCGTTGGCAAAACCGTTGGGGGCGATGGTGTCCATATTGTGCAGTTGGACAGCATTGATTTGATTCGTCAGTTTGCTGCGCCATGGAGCCGTAGCGGAGGTATAAGCGGGCAGGGTGTATTCGCCGCCTACAGTACCGATGTGCAGGTCGTATGTGCCGTCGTTAAAGGGGTTCACATACCACCAACCAATCAGCAAACCGTCTTTGTAGATAGGCTCACCTGCCACGAAACGACCACAAGAAGCATATTTACCATTCTTAACGCGGTTCCCGTCGGTATAATAAGAGATCATATAACCCCGTTCGGTCTCGGGGTGCTCTTTTTGATAGAATCCTTTGTAGGTATTCAGGTACTCATCAGGAACGACCACCAACACCTGATTGTTGTCGCTGCTAAACTTGCTGTTGGCAGGCACGGCGGGTTTGTCGCCAAACGGATAGCAGTAGCTGCGATCCATATCGCCGCCAAGGAAGATGTAGGCAAACACATAGGTGGCACCGGTTGCCCAATATTCGTACAAGCGAACCCACTCGGGAGGCGTAGGGCTTTGGATGAAAACAGAAGGTGAGTAGTCGTTTTTCCACAACGACTTGGCTGCCAACGAACCGGCATAGAGGTTGGTTACCTGGCTGCCAAGGTCGATGTACTGAATACCTTTGTCAAAAGCCACATCTTTCTGATAAGAAAATGCATTTTCATGCACTTTCTTTACCAGTGGCAGGCTGACAACGCGACTTCCTGCATCTCTGAAAGCCCCTTCACTAACAGAGGTAACGGAAGCGAAGGTTACATTGTCAGGTATCTGACTTGTGTAGAAACAATAGTCGCCTATTTCCTCCACCGTATTGATTGCATTGTGACGGGTAGGCCATTCAGGGGCGGCGAAAAAGCGTTTGAACTTCATACCGGCAAAGGCATTATTGCCAAAGCGGGTTACATCTTTATCTCCCTTTGGTACGATACAGAGTTCGTCAACCTTGCTCTGGTAACCATACCAAGGTGCATTGGTCATGGCGAGACCGTCAGCGGAGCCTTCGTACTTAAAGTTTCCGGTGGTCGTACCGTCCACCGACACATACAACCTCACATACCTGCTGTTAGTCATGATGCGCCAATCGCCTTTGCTGAAAGTCCCTTCCGGGATTTCCGCCATAACGGGCAGGCAACTCAGCCAAGCCAAGACTGCGCAGGTTAACAACGAAATAAGACTTTTTTTCATAAGCAATGATTTTTTAGTTGATAGTTTATAGTTGAGAGTTTATAGAAGTCAAAAGTCGAAAGTCAAAAGCCGAAAGCCGAAAGTATAAAGTAGCGGCGGCACTTGCACAAAGCAAGCACCGCCGCTACGGGTGGATAGTTATTATAAAATCGCCTAACTCTCTGTTTTACAAGTAGTTGCTACCCTCCCCCATATTACGGGAAGTTAATCGGGGCCTACGTGTGGAAAAATCCATCGTTTTGATACATAATGACAAATTGGGAATCTTGCACATAAGATTCTTTTTACATTTCGGCGACAAAGGTAAGGAAAAATAGGAATTTTCAAGAGAAAAAACATCATTTGTTCAAAAAAACGACATCATTTATGAAATAAAAGCACCTTTTCACTCGCACCTCTGTAAGACAAACTTTGTTTTTCAGCTACTTATAAAGTTTTTGCAAAAAAACGACATCTATATTTGGCGCGTATCGCGACTTTGCTCTACTTTTGCCGCCGATTTGAAACGAAAAACAATGGTATTTACTGCTACAAATTGGTGTTGCTGTTCCAATCACGATTGATTGGCACAACCTTTGTTTTTGTATGCAATAATGCGACTATTTTAGAAAGACGATCGTTAAAAATACAGAATCTGCCAATCAATGTTTCTTGATTGGCAGGTTTCTTTTTTAGACCACACAAACTTAAGCCTATCAGGGCATTGATGACGGAATAAATAATAATTCTTTTATATATTTATTATTATGATTTACAACAAATTGACAGAGTTGGTGGGCAACACACCCATGCTCCGAATCAACGGCCTTGCGGGCCAAGTGGCTGACCTTGTAGTTAAGTTGGAGTACTTCAATCCGGGCGGCAGCGTCAAGGACCGTATAGCTTTGGCTATGATTGAGGATGCCGAACAGAAAGGTGTTCTCCAACCTGGTGCCACCATCATCGAACCCACCTCGGGAAACACAGGTGTGGGGTTGGCTTGGGTGGGGGCATCCAAGGGATATAAGGTTATTCTGACTATGCCCGACACCATGTCCATGGAGCGTCGTAACCTGCTCAAAGCCTTGGGTGCTCGCTTGGAACTGACACCCGGTGCCGAAGGTATGAAAGGAGCTATCCGTCGCTCGGAAGAACTGAAGCAAGAGATAGCCGGTTCGGTTATACTCGGTCAGTTCGTCAATCCTGCCAACCCACTCATGCACGAGCGTACCACCGGCGAAGAGATTTGGCGTGATACGGAAGGCAAAGTGGACATCTTTGTGGCAGGAGTAGGCACGGGCGGTACGGTGTCCGGCGCAGGCAAAGCCCTGAAAAAACATAATGCTGCCATTCAAGTGGTCGCCGTTGAACCCGCATCGTCGCCCGTGTTGAGCACCGGCGTAGGCGGTAAGCACAAGATTCAAGGCATCGGTGCAGGCTTTGTGCCCGACACATATAACAGCACTGTGGTGGATCAAATCATGACCGTCACCGACGAACATGCCGTCAAAGGTTCACGCTTGCTGGCTGCCCAAGAAGGGCTGTTGGTGGGTATCAGTTCGGGAGCCGCTTTCTATGCCGCTTTGGAACTGGCTCGCAAGGCAGAGAACAAGGGCAAGACTATCGTGGCACTGCTGCCCGATACGGGCGAGCGGTACTTGAGTACTGTGCTCTATGCTTTTGAGGAGTATCCCGTGGATTAACCAGTGTCACTCAACCACTTGGAAACCGATTAACCTGTCATATCGGCTGCCCAACGGACGATAATAGACCGCCACGCTGTAACGATTCTGTGTTTGCCAATGCGAACCCTCGGTGCGTTGCAGCGTGGCTGTGTTTTCGCCTTTGGGAAGAAACCAATACTGATAGTCATAGGCTCCCTGTTTGAGGTAGGCATTCAGATAGTAGCAATGCGCCTCGTTGTCATAGTCCATGCGATTGAGTAGGGTCATCGTGTTGTTGAACAAGTCGCCCGATACATAGACCGAACCGTCAAAAAAGGGTTCAGCCATTGGCAAAACCCAATGAACCCACATGTAGTCGGCATCCACATCGTCGTAGTCGCTGTTTTCGGTATTGACCACCCATTGACCATTGCTGTCGTACTCAAACAGGTAGGGCGTGCCGGTCTTGTCTGTTGAGTGGCGGTCTGCTCCCCGATTGTCGTCCGGCTCTAAAAAAGCATGATAATAAGGCTGTTCGTAACGGATGCGATTGACGTTAAAACCTGCATAATAGACCGAGAATAAGTCAAAATGACGATACTCGTTGCCCCCCTCGAAAATGAGTGACGGCTCTTGCTCATAGCGCAGTCGTGTGGGCTCGACATAGGTGGGACGAGTCAGTACCACATGGTTGTCTCGGCGATTGTTCTGCTCAACAATCAAGGTTATTTCTTGTGGATTGAAATAGGGTAGGGACTTCAAGCTCAAGTCGATAGACACTTGCTGAAAGCGTCCGCTCAACTCAATATCAGTTTGCGGACTGACCGTCAGGATGGCTTGAGCCAAGGGTTCAACCACCAGAAAACAAACATCCGCTATGGTCTTGTCAGGGTCGCCGTCTTCATAGATATGTACCACATAGTTGCCGCTTTTGGTCAGGCGCATGTCCGAGTTTGGAAACTCCAACCAATAGTGGGTATAGAGCTGTTGGGTGTTGTTGGACAACTCATAGTCGGTTATGTCTGCCGTGGTGAAACCGTCTAAATACTCGATGGATTGTAAGTCGCTGCGCGTATTGTCCTTGTTGAGGTGATAGACCGTGTAGGTGTAGTGCCTGACCTCGTGACTCAACTCGTCAAACGAGATGAGCAGACTGTTCCCCGCATCGCTACCATCAAGAGAAGTGTTTGCGTTGAGTATCAAGAACGGACGCTGCAATGTTCGGCGGTCGGCATACTCCATACGCAATGTCCTGATTTGGCTGTTGCCTATTCGCGTTTGATAGGCTGACGGATGCTCTGCATGAAGGGGTAGGGGACACCATGCTATGAGAAAGAAAAGTATGACGCTTATGTAGGACAAGGTTTGACAGACAAGGCTGTTGGAAAAAGGTCGGTGTAGGAATGGCTTCATGGTTTGGTTTAGGCGCAAGTAGTCTATGGCAACGCAGGCAAAGGTAAACTTTGTCGGACGGATAACAGTGAAGTGAGCGTTCTTTAGACTGAAAAAATGAAAGAATATGGACGATTTTCATTTTTTAGTATCTTTTCTTTTGTCGGTTGAAAAAATCGCTCTACTTTTGTCCCCGCTTTTGACGAAAGCATGTTTTATGGCAAAAGCGAATTTGATTTTGCCACTGTGGCTCAGTTGGTAGAGCAACGCATTCGTAATGCGTGGGTCGGCGGTTCGAGTCCGCCCAGTGGCTCACAGAGAATACTTTAGCAATAAGGTATTCTCTTTGGTTTTTTAAGGGAAAACCTGTGAGTTAAACGGTCGGCTCGCGCGTAAAAAAAACACCTAAAATTAGGCGGATTATAGCTCGAAGAAAATCACCTCAAAAATGGGACTTATAGGTCAAATTGCAGGCTAAAAAACAACAAGACGTCTTACGATGCCTTGTTGGGTACGTGCAGTTACTAAGAGTCGTGCACGCTGAGAAATTTTTATTGGCGTTTACTTTTCGGGCGTAGTAGGTTGCCCGTTGGTGTATTCACACCTATTTTTTTAATTTATCTTTGTTATTTCTTCCACATGTATCCGTTTCCGTTCTTTACGGTTATGTTGCATGGTCATGTAGTAACCAAGACCAGCCATGGAATTGCGGCCACCATATCCTTCTTGGAAGGTAATATCGGAAATTCAATCTAATTCTGCATTCTCTGCGGAGCGCAGTTTCATCTCCTTCCACCAGAAACGGATAGTTGATGCGAACCTTTTAGTGTCTTTAAACATGATGATTATTGTCAGTTCGTCAAAAATTATCAACAATCATCCCCAAAAATCATTATTGGCTTTTAATGTTTCTTTTATATGTGCGTAGTTTGATGAACAGGTGAAACAGTCGTTCATTCTGTGAGCACAAGCGTTTTATCAGACTGATACCAGAACAATGTCTTCCATATTGTTTGGCTAATTCGAACTGCCCAAGGTCGAATGCTTTTGCGCATAAACGACCATTGGCATAGCGATCCCAGTCCTCTTCAGAGAATGGAAATTTTTCCGGGAATAACTCACCTAAATAACGGCATACTTCCTTGTCTCCCTTATAGCGTTTTGCCA
>CAMOHN010000012.1 GCA_946615455.1 uncultured Bacteroidales bacterium | reverse complement strand
CTCTATGGACAGCGGTTCGGCCGTCTCTACCCACACCGCCTCTGAGTGGCAACGCAGCGACGGCACACGCACGCAGGTAGCACTGACCGACAAGTCGCTGTGCATGATCTTGCGTGTCTCGTGATGCATCTTCATCTCCTCCTTGGTATAGTCGTTGGCTTGGAACACATCGATATGCGGAATGGCATTGTACGCCAACTGGTGCTGAAAGCGGTTGACCGTCACCGGCTCATTATTCAGCAGTTGACGATACTGCTCTTGCAGCTCGTGCATGGCCTCGGCACCGGCTCCGCTGGCAGCCTGATAGGTAGCCACATGCACCCGCTTGACGGGACTGAGTCTATGGATGGCAAAAAGCGGCAGTGCCATGACTATGGTGCTGCAATTGGGATTGGCAATAATGCCACGCGGATGATTCAGAGCGTCTTGACCATTGATTTCCGGCACCACCAAGGGCACATCGGCATCCAAGCGGAAAGCACTCGAGTTGTCAATCATGACTGCACCATGTCGCGTGATGTCATCAGCATACTCACGGCTCACGCCGGCACCAGCGGAAGTAAAGACCACATCGGTGTCACGAAACAAGTCTGCGTGGGTCAATTCTTCCACGCAAAGATTACGATCTTGGAAATGATATACAGTCCCGGCACTGCGTTTGGAGCCGAACAGACGCAATTTTCCGATGGGAAACCGGCGCTCTGCCAACACGCGGAGCAACTCTTGTCCGACAGCTCCGGAGGCTCCAACAATAGCTACATTATACATGTTTGAATAATAAGCAGGCGTTGTGTCCGCCAAAACCGAAAGTATTGCTCAGCGCATAGCGTAGCGCACGCTTTTGTGCCTGATTGAATGTGAAATTGAGACGACTGTCTATCTGCTCATCGTTATCTTCTTGGGCATGATTGATGGTCGGTGGCACCATGCCATCACGCAGTGCCAAGATGCAGGCTAAAGCTTCAACGGCACCTGCTGCGCCCATCATGTGTCCGGTCATGGACTTGGTGGAAGAGATGTTGAGACGATAGGCATCGTCTCCCCACACACGCTGTATGGCGTGCACTTCGGCGATGTCGCCCAAGGGTGTTGAGGTGCCGTGAGCATTGATATAATCAACCTCGTTCGGAGTGATACCGGCATCCTCTATGGCGGCTTGCATGACCTTGGCTGCACCCGTTCCTTGCGGGTCAGGAGCGGTCATGTGATAGGCATCGGCATTCATACCTGCACCCACCATCTCAGCATAAATGGTCGCTCCGCGTGCCACGGCATGCTCCCACTCCTCCAAGATAAGGCAGGCAGCCCCTTCGCTGAGCACAAAGCCGTCACGCGACTTAGAGAAAGGACGTGAAGCCGTCTCGGGCGAATCGTTGCGCACCGAATTGGCATGCATGGAGTTGAAACCCGCAATGCCAGAGAAGGTGATATCAGCATCGCTGCCGCCTGTCACAATGGCTGTGCCCTTGCCCAAACGGATATAGTTGAACGCATCGGCTATGGCGTGTGCCGACGAAGCACAAGCCGATACGGTGGTGTAGCAGATACCTTTCAAACCAAAACGGAGCGAAATATTGGCTCCGCCCATGTTGGCTATGGATTTGGGAATATAGAAAGGACTAAAGTGCGGTATGCCATTGCTCCTGCCAAAGTCGGTCAGTTCGCTTTCGATGGTCATCATGCCTCCCATACCGCTTCCCCAAATGACACCGATGGAGTCAAGACTCTCCTGCTCCAAGTCCAATCGACTGTCGCGCAAGGCTTCGTCGGCAGACAAAATAGCCAAGCGGGTATATCTGTCCAAGCGGTTCATCTCCTTACGATCGAACAGCTCAGTCATATCCAATCCCTTGATCTCGCCGGCAAAGTGCGTCTTACATGTGCTTGAATCAAAAAGAGTGATGGTGTCAATACCGCTCTTCCCCTCTAACATGGCCTGCCATGTATCCGCCGCAGTGTTGCCCAAAGGGGTCACTGCGCCCAAACCGGTCACGGCCACTCGTTTAAGTTCCATAGAATCAAAATTTATATGGTTCTACCTATTGTGTAAAAACGAGCCGATAGTTGTATCTCACCTATCGACTCGTACAAGTGATCTTGCTCAACTCAAAGGGCAAGACTTTAAGCCACTGCGTTCTCAACAAAGCGAACAGCATCACCCACGGTGGCAATCTTTTGCGCCTCTTCTTCGGGAATAGTGATGTTGAACTCTTTTTCAATTTCCATAATCAGATCCACGGTATCCAGTGAATCAGCGTTCAAATCGGTTGAGAAATTAGCATCCATGGTTACTTGGCTGTCTGCTACGCCCAATTTATCCACGATGATTTCTTTTACTTTCTTTTCTACTTCTGACATAATGATAATAATTTAATGGTCTTTTTTCAATTTGCTTTGTTTTTATCCACTCCACCTATCCACATCAAAAACGGTCGCAAAAGTATGGTAGTTAAGGCAACTATGCAAATTTTTGCCCTGTAAATACTCATTTTTTGTCTTATCACCTGAAAAAAGTGGGAATGGACAAATCAAAACATGCTGTTGATTTGTTCATTAGAAAGAATAGTGCATACTATTTTGCCATTAGGTGTATGCTTATAGTCTCCCCGCGCAAAGAGTTGACTTGCCAGTGCAGTCATCTCGGTCGTGGTGAATTGCTTGCCATAAGGTTGGGCTGCACTATCTGCCATACTCCATGCTATGCACCGTTCACGCTCGTCTTTGGCTACCGGTCCCAACTCACGCACATTGTCCACAATCTGCTGCAGTGCCACCAAGGCACTTTGCTGCCCTGCCAGGGCCGGAATACCGCTGACCGAATAACTGCCGCGGGTCAGCCGAGACAGCTCAAAGCCCAACGAATGGAGATAATCCGACAGACTTTCCACCAGACTCTCGTCTTCCAGACCTACATCCCACACTTCAGGGAAGAGAAGTTGCTGAATCTCACCCTTGTGATCTTGCAGACGCTTCAGACATTGGTCATAGAGCAACAATGCATGGGCACGATGCTGGTCAATGAGCATCAGTCCCTCAGCAAGGGGCAGCACAATATAACGATTTCCCAGTTGATAAACCTGTCCAATGGCAGTAGGTTCGTTATCAAACAAGGTTTGATCCGCAGTTGGTAATCCTGCCGACTCTGTTGTCGGATACAACTGCTGCCATCGCTGATCGACCACATTCTTAGGCGATGGCGAGAACGGATTGTACGATGAATCTTGCTTGATGAAAGAAGCGAACGATACGGGGGCTTTCGACGAAGAGGCAACGGGCATCTCAACCTGCCCTTGGGTATTGAAGTCGATGGACGGACTGAGGTTGAACTTGCCTAATGCTTCGCGGACGGCAGCCAGCAGTATGGGAAAAATGAGTTGCTCGTCGGCAAACTTAATCTCTGTTTTGGTGGGGTGGATATTGACATCGATGGCTTCGGGATTGATGTCAAAATAGATGAAATAGGAAGGATTGGTTTCGCCGTGCAACAGACCTTGGTAGGCAGTCATGACCGCCTTGTGAAAATAGGTGTGCCGCATATAGCGTTTGTTGACAAAGAAGTACTGCTGGGCACTGCGCGAAGCGTTTTCTGGTTTGCCTATATACCCGTGTATATTCACCAATTCGGTTTCGACATGTATGTCTATCAGCTGCCCCGAATATGGGTGCCGTTGCGAGCGACCAAAATAGGCCTCGATGCGCTGTTTCTCTGTTCCCGCTTTAAGATCCATGAGCACCTCATCTTGGTGAATGAGGGTGAACTGCACTTCGGGATTGACCAGTACGATCCGAGCGAACTCGGTCATCAAGTTGCGCATCTCGGTCTGGTCAGTCCTAAGAAAACGCCTGCGTGCCGGCACGTTGAAGAACAGGTTCTTGACCCGCATGTTGGTGCCTTTGGGACACTGGACAGGTTCTTGGCGAATAACCTCCGATCCGCTTATTTCGATGAGTGTGCCCAGTTCGTCCTCTTCACGACGAGTCTGCACCTCCACAGTGGCCACAGCGCAGATGCTGGCCAATGCCTCGCCGCGAAAGCCCATGGTGTGCAAGTGGAACAAGTCGGCAGCCTCTTTGATTTTGGATGTAGCGTGCCGTTCAAAAGCCATGCGGGCATCAGTGGAACTCATGCCCTGTCCGTTGTCCACTACCTGTAACAAGGTGCGACCGGCATCGCGCAACACCACTTGTATGCGCGTCGCACCGGCATCCAACGAGTTCTCCACTAGTTCTTTCAAGCAACTGGCAGGACGCTGGATCACCTCACCGGCAGCAATCTGGTTGGCAACGCTATCTGGCAAAAGACGGACTATATCCATAGCATGTACACAAAATACACCGTCAGGCACTCACCGCAAGAGCCAATAGATGAGCCCCACCACAACCAGCAGTGCTAACCAAAAGCCCAATCGTGCCTTCTGACGGGCGGCACGCTGTTGTTTATGTTGCTCATACTCTTCGCGGAACGAACCACGATGAAGGCGCGCAAGCCTATCCTTGCGCGCCTCTTTTTCTTCATCGTAGTAAATGGGGCGATGGTCCCATTCACGAGGTTTATTTACCTTGGGAAATAGTACGGACATTATTTCACGATGGCAAGGAACTGAGCGTCCTCTGCGTATTTGGCAAACTCAATGTCCGTGAGTGCACGCTGCTTGAGGGCACCGTTCTGGGCAATAGCACTCTTGAGGTTGCTATACACACCTTCACGATCGTTGGTGCGGGCAGCCACGATGGCACTCAGATAAGCGGTGGTGGCATTGGGGTTCTCCACAGCGGCAAGAGCCTTGCGAGCACCGGCATAGTCCTCGTTCAGAATCATCTGAGTAGCCGCGTTGTTGGTATTCTCACCGGCATATTGTTTCTTAGCCTTAGCATAGTCACCCTTCATGGTATAGAGTGTACCCATAGCGGCTTTGAGGTTGCCTTGTGTGCCGGCAGCCTTGCCAAGATATTGCTCAGCCTTCTTGAGGTCGTTGTCAGCCAGAGCAACCACACCGGCATTGTAGTTCACGTCAGCATCGTTGGGAGCCAATGTCAGAGCCTTGGAATAGTTGCGACGAGCCTCGTCGATGTTGCCTTGCGAGAAATAGAGCATACCCATGTTGTTGTAAGCACGGTAGTCGTTGTATTGCTCAGCCACCTTGTTGTAGATAGCCATTTTCTCGTCAAAGTTGTTGGTCAGGGTGGCAGCATAGAGCAACTCTTCCACATTCAGTTGAGCGGGGTCGTTCTTGGCCAGACGGGCAATCTCTTCGTCAGACTTGCCGATGATGTCGGTGGTCAGAATCACACGGCTGCGACGCAACTGGGGCAGGATCTCGGTAGCCAGTGTCTTGTAAACGGCTGCGAGGTTCTTGATTTGCACTTCGCGCTCTTCGGGGTCGCTATACATGCTCAGCACGCGCAGAACCAGCTCTTTATCTTCAACATTGCTCTCTTCAACAGCCTGTTTGAAGCCGTCCCAGTCCTCAGCGGTGATGTCGGAGTTGATGTCGGTCTTCACGCGGTTTTGACGGAGGATACGCTCCATGTAGCGTTGAGCATTGCGCTCACGGTTGGTGGCCAGGTTGGTGTTCAGATCCAGACCGCCATCGGGGCTGGCGTATGCCAATACATTGACATTGTTGATGGCTTTGTTATCAGCCTTGGTGGCTTCCTTGATAGCAGCCTTGAGGGCTTTCATCTCGGCACTGTTCAGTTGCGAGTCACGCAGGTTAGCTTGTTGGATAAGGAACATAATGTCAGCCTCTTGTGTCTCTTGGATGATGCGTTGGAACTTGTCAGGGGTAATCTGTGCGCGAACCTCTTTGGGGTCAACCAACTTAGCGGTTGTTACCACGCCGTCGGCAATCTTTACATCGGGAATCTCAACCACTTTTTTGCCCTTACGAGCCTCAAAGCGCAGGTAGAGTTCGGCTTGAGCCATCTCGGGAACGAAGTCGAAAGTAGCGGTTTGGTTATAGGTGCCGCCATTGCGGTAATTAACCACTTTGCCATTCTCTTTCACGCGTTCGCCTACATAGGTGATAGGTTCTGCCAAAGCCTCAGTGCCGTTGTATTTCAGAACGGGAGTCACCACAACGACTGCGTTCTTGGCAAATTTCTTGGCAGGGAAAGTACCGGTGATGTTGGCAGTTACTTTGTTACCAACCACGGTCAGCGGGTTGGGGTTTACACTAATCTGCTCCGGCTGAACGGGAGCACCGCAAGAAGTCAGCAACACAGCTGCCATCAGTGCGATAAAGAAGAAACCTTTTTTCATTGTTTAGTTTAATTTATGTTTTTGCTTTGTCTGTGCAGTGAGTGTATAAGCCAATAACAGTATGCTTATAAGCACATTTTTTCGGCGGCAAAAGTAGGGTGAGTTTCTTATATGCACAATAGAGGGATTGTTTTTTTTAGAAAATCCGTACTCGGACAACATTTTTTGCCGCCGAACCAAATACGCCCATGCCTCCGTTGATGTTGGTATAGACCTGTATCGGTTCGGCAAAAAGGCTCATAAAACCGGCCAGTTGTCGGTTGGAATAGGCAGACTGTAGATAACGGTACAGACGCGAATCGATACTGTACAGGCAGTACTCAACCGCCATTGAATCGACATGCAGTGATTGTCCTTTTTCGTCCGTTTCGCAATAGAAAGAGTAGTCTTGACTGAGGCTGATGGTTTTGCCGTTATATGGTCCGTCTTCCATGACATAGCGGTCTTGAAATGCTTCGTTATGAATACGGTCTTCCCAACGAAACCAGCGGCAGATGGTGTCATTGGCAGGTGCATGATAAAGAAAAACGGTCGCCGAGGCCATATAGTAATTATGAAAATAGCCCGGGTCGGTGAGTGTTATACCCACTTCTGCATCCAAGGACCATGCCACGGGGATGGAGTCGTCATGGTCTTCAACTTTTTCATAGTGATAATAATCGTCTTGTTCGACAGGTTCAAACCGGATTTGTTCAATCTCAACCCCATAATTGATGACACGAATGCGCGAAGAGGCCGTTTGATTGCCCACTGCCACCTGCAGTCCTAAACTATCGGCATAATGTACTACGGTTGCCGAGCGATATACCCCTTCTGCGGCATCATACTCAAGTGGTTCGCTATGACCATTGGTAGTCAGTATGATCGTTGCATCGCTGACAGGTGAAGGCGTGATGTCCTCTGTATTTGAAAAAACAGCAACGGATTTGGTTACACTCACCGACAACGGTTCGCCCACTACGCCAACGGCATTGACCACCAATTGAGGTTCCAATTCTTCGGACGAAAACTCCACATCTGTAATGCAGGACGAAAACACAGATAAACAAACAAGAAAAGACAGATAGTGTTTCATGATCAAAAAGCAAGGTTATAGGTCAGAGTGGGCATGATGGGGAAAAGGGTCACTTTGCGCAAAACATAGTGCTCGTCGTCGTTATACCCGGGATACATCATATAGGGGTTTTTCCGGTTATAGACATTATACACCGACACGCTCCATGTGTGCAATATGCGGGGCACATGTTTGCCGTGGTAGTGGAAATTAGCTGCCAAATCCAAACGATGGTAGTTCTCAAAACGGAAGTTGTTGCGTTGCCCTATATAATCCAACGTTTGGCTTCCGTAGCCGAATAGATCGGCTTGCCTATACTGTTGCAGAGCCAGTGTGGCACAATTGCCTGTACTGAAGACCCACGATGCGGACACATCCACAAAGTCGGAAAAACGGTGGGAGAGGGTGATGCTTAAATCGTGTATGCGGTCGTACTTAGCAGGGAAAGGTTGCCCTTGATTAAGGGTCTCCCCTTCGCGGTCGAACTGCCGCAGGGTGCGACTCCATGTATAGCCTATCCAGCCGGTGGTATTGCCCACCGAACGCTCTACCAGCACTTCGATGCCATAGCTCCACCCTCGGCCTTGGCACACTTTGTCATACCAAGCCGATGACGAACTGAAAAAATTGGCTCCGTCGCGATATTCTAACAAATTGTCCATGTGCTTATAGTAGCCTTCCACCGAGAACGAAACCCAATCCCTGAGGTCATAAAACAAGCCCAAAGACGCCTGATGTGTTTTCATAGGTTGAATATGCTCCGTGATGGGAACCCACAAGTCCGACGGCAGCGAGACATTGTTGTTGGACAAGAGATGAACATACTGGGTCATATAGGCATAGCCCGCCTTGAGCGACAATTCGTCATAGAGTTTGAAGCGTGCCGACAGACGAGGTTGCAGGCTATGATGGAACTTGCTGTCAACAGTCATGGTGCTGTAATGAAGTCCCAGATTCATTTTGACATAGTTACCTAAGGTCATTTCGTCTTCGGCATAGAGTGCCGTCTCGTGCGCATGCACAGGCACATCACCAAACGTGGTGTCCATAGTCTCTACCTGCCGACTCATCTCCATGCGCGTCATCAGCGACTGAATGGCAGGACGATAGATATGGTAGGTATAGTTCGCCCCAAAACGAAGTGTATGATCATCCGTGGGAGTATAGTCCAATTCGACTTTGCCCGTCACATCATGTATGCCGGAGTTATAAGTCAGTGCAAACTGACCATTCTCGTTGTCCATTGATGCCTTGAGGGCTGTTTCCATGCCCACCTTGGTATGAAAACGATATTGGGTATAATGAACCGCAGTGTTGAGTAGCAAGTTGCTATTGAAGACATGATTCCACCGCAAGGCAGCCACAATATTTCCCCATTGCATACGTGTTTTCAGCCGTTCCTCTGCCGTAGATGCTCCCACGGCATAGTCACGGGTCTTGACATTGGCATACACCACATCATCGCCCATATAGAAAGTGGAAAAGAGTTTGTCTTGCTGCGAAAAAGAGTGCGTCACCTTGGCATTGACATCCCAAAAATAGTACCCGGCAGTCAAGCGTTTGAGTGACTCGTTCTGCCCGCTGATGATTGCCAGAACGGGTTGCATAAACAGATCATAATAGGTTCGTCTGCCCGACAAGGAGAACGCCGTATGTCCTTTCCATAGCGGACCTTCAACATAGAACTTGGAGGAGATAAGCCCTATGGACGCTTTGCCGTGATAGGCATAGAGATTGCCGTCTTTGAGTTGCACATCGACCACCGAGCTGAGCCTGCCGCCAAAGCGTGCAGGGAAACTGCCCTTGTAGAGCGTCACACTCTTAACAGCATCGGCATCAAAAATGGAGAAAAAACCAAGAGCATGATTGACATTATAGACCGGCACTCCATCCACCAGCAACAAGTTCTCGTCCGGTCCGCCACCGCGCACATACATGCCCGACGAGCCTTCTGTACCGCCTTGAACACCGGGCATAAGTTGCAAACTTTTGATGATATCCGTCTCACCCATAAAAGCCGGTAACGATTTGATTTGCTCTAAGGGAAGGGCAACTACACTCATCTGCGAAGCATCGGCACCGAACTGCTTTTTTGTTGCCGTGACAGTCACTTCGTTTAGGTCGGTATGCGGCTCGACTATGGTGTCGTTGGTTTGTGCATGCAAGGTGATTACTCCGGTCAGAAGGAGCAGCAAAAGGACAGCATATCTGATTGGGCAGGGGTTCATAAAGCGGTGCGAGATGATTGCAACCATGCGGCAAGGTATTCCTGCTCGCTTTGTCCGGGAGTGGGACAGAAATGCGCTTTTTCAAGCACGCCCAGCGCCGCCAAGTCCATGACAGATGAGTATCCGCTACGGCAGATGATGGTGTGACACCCTTGCAGGACGGCTGCTAACTGGTGATCCGGCAGGTGGGGAACCAGCGTGATGTTGTCATGCTGCCACCTGACCATCGGTTCGCCCACTCGCCCACGAACGACCAAGACACGCTCTTTTTGATGCTGCAATGCTGCCAGCTGCTGTTGCTCCAGCAATGTGCGTTGCGGCTCAGGTCCGGAGAGCAATAACACCGTGTCGTAGGTGGTGTCCGGCTCACTGACCGGATGCAAGCGAGACAAAGGACCGATATATCGAATCCGTTCCGACACAGATCGGTCACTGTGGCTCAACGCTCCGCTAAGGCTATGCTCAGCTTGAGCATAGTCCGGTACCCACACTTCGTCAAAGCGCTGCCATACCAGGCGGTGTAAACGATAGGCTATCCCCTCTGCCCAACGCCAAAAACGGGGCAGGCGGACATAAAGCTGGTGGGTCATATATATCTGCCGGACGGATCCTCTGCTCTTGGGGGAGAACAAACCGAAGCGGTTGTCTGAAACGATCATATCAAACCCCTCGTCGGCATAGAACTGTTCCAAGAGACGGCGGTCGTTGCGAGCAGCCCGAATTACGTGAGGCAAAGCGCGCAATAGGGCCCCCACCTGACTATCGGAACGGCTGTAACGAATGGCCAACGGAGCCAAAGGTATGAAACGCAGTGCAGGAAAGGCCTGTCTCAACCTAAGCAGACTGTCGCCGTCACCACCCAACACCACCTCATCTCCTTGGTCAAGATAGTGCTGAACGAGCGGGATACAACGCGTAGCGTGACCTAATCCCCAATTGAGCGGTGCAATAAGAATTTTCATAATACGGCGGCAAAAGTAGGCTGTTTTTTGGTTGCCTGCAAAGAAAACCCTACTTTTGCCCGCTTTATGAAAAAGTAGTACGAATTACCAACGAATATGAAATGTGGAATAGTAGGGCTGCCCAATGTGGGCAAATCGACCCTTTTTAATTGTTTGAGCAATGCCAAAGCGCAGTCTGCTAATTTTCCGTTTTGCACCATTGACCCCAATGTAGGGGTTATCACCGTTCCCGACGAGCGTTTGGTTCGTCTGGGCGAGTTGTGCAAACCCGAGCGCGGAGTCATTCCCACCACGGTGGAGATTGTCGATATAGCCGGTTTGGTCAAAGGCGCCAGCCGTGGCGAAGGACTGGGTAACAAGTTCCTTGCCAACATTCGTGAGACCGATGCCATCATCCATGTACTGCGTTGTTTTGACGATGACAATGTGGTGCATGTGGACGGTAGTGTCGATCCTATTCGCGACAAAGAGGTGATTGAGACCGAACTGCAACTCAAAGACTTGGAGACCATTGAACAACGCATTCAAAAAACCGAAAAACAGGCCAAAGCCGGCGGTGACAAGCAAGCCAAGTTGGCATTAGAAGTCATGCAACGCTATCGTCAGGCTCTCTCCGAAGGAAAGAACGCCCGAACCGTGTCCTTGGATAACAAAGATGAAGAGGCAGCCGCGCGCGACCTTTTTCTGCTAACCAACAAACCCGTCATGTATGTGTGCAATGTGGACGAAGCCTCGGCTGTCAGTGGCAATGCCTATGTGGAGCAGGTGCGCGAAGCAGTGAAAAACGAAGACGCACAGGTGTTAGTGTTGGCAGCCAAGACTGAGGCAGAGATAGCCGAACTGGAGACCTACGAAGAGCGGCAGATGTTCCTCGAAGCCGCCGGTTTGCAAGAGTCCGGCTGCAACCGACTGATTAAAACGGCATACGCTCTGCTCAACTTGCGCACGTTCCTCACAGCCGGCTCAGACGAAGTGCGCGCATGGACGTTCCGCCAAGGATGGAAAGCCCCACAGTGCGCCGGTGTCATCCATACCGACTTTGAGAAAGGATTCATCCGTGCCGAGGTCATTAAGTACGAAGACTACATCGCCCTTGGCGGCGAAGCTGCCTGCCGAGCCGCCGGAAAATTGGGCGTGGAAGGCAAAGACTACTTGGTCCAAGACGGAGATATCATGCACTTCTTGTTTAATGTCTAATAAATCATATCCTTTATGCTCAGTTATATTCTCTCACATACATGGTCGTTAGTGCTGATGTTGATTATCGGTTTGGTGCTCTTGGTCAAGGGAGCCGACTGGTTGGTAGATGGTGCTTCGGCACTTTCCAAACGCTTGGGGGTCAGCGACCTTATCATCGGACTTACGGTAGTGGCTTTCGGCACATCGATGCCCGAATTTGTGGTTAACATGGTCTCGGTGGCCGATGGCGTGACCGACTTGGCACTAACCAACATATTAGGCTCGAACATCATCAACACATTTGTCATCTTGGGCTGTACGGCACTGGTCTATCCCATCGTGTCACAGAAACGGTCACGCGACTTTGACATACCCATGTCCATGATAGCCGGCATACTGGTCTTTGTTTGTGTGGCAGTGCAGTCACCTTTCGGCGAGTCAGGACCGGGCATCGGTCGGTTGGGCGGAGTGATGCTGCTGCTCTTGTTCAGCTATTTTCTGTACAACACGTTCCGCCACGCCAAAGACCACCCCGAAGACGCTTCAGCCGACGAGGTCAAAGCCCGGTCTGTAGGCAAGGCTATACTGCTGGTCTTGGTGGGACTGGTCGGGCTGGTTGTAGGCGGTGAAATGATTGTCAAGTCGGCAGTACAGATTGCCACCGACATGGGCGTATCCGAAGCCATCATCGGGCTGACCATCGTGGCACTGGGTACCTCTTTGCCCGAACTGGCAACATCCGTCATGGCTGCCTATCGACATAACTGCGATATTGCGCTGGGCAATGTCATCGGCAGCAACATTTTCAATGTCTTTTTCGTTTTGGCTTCTTCCGCCATCATCTGTCCGCTACCTGCCTACAACGGCATCGTCTTGGACGCATGGATGGCTGTGCTGGGCAGTATGTTGGTGTGGATGTTTGTCAAAACCAACCACGAGCGCGAGATCAAACGCTGGGGCGGTGTGATTCTGCTTCTGGCTTATGCCGCCTACCTGACCTATCGACTCATGGCTTGACACAAAAAATCGAGAACTTATTTTGTTGATTTGAAAAAAGGTACTATTTTTGCCGCCGCAATAGAAATATTCATTCAGGAAACTGTAAAAACTTTTCATGGACAGCTACATTAACATTAAGGTTCGTGTTTGGAGACAGGCAGGACCTAAGGCCAAAGGGTATTTTGAGACCTATGAGCTGAAACACATCTTCCAGGGAGCGTCCTTCTTGGAGATGATGGACATTCTTAACGAGCAACTGATTGCCGAACACAAAGACCCGATTGCTTTTGACCACGATTGTCGCGAAGGTATCTGCGGTATGTGTTCCATGTATGTCAACGGTCATCCTCACGGACCAGACAGCGCCATCACCACGTGCCAGTTGCACATGCGTAAGTTCCACGATGGCGAGACCATCACCATTGAGCCGTGGCGTAGCCATGCCTTCCCCGTTATCAAAGACCTGATGGTGGATCGTCAGGCGTATGACAAGATTATGCAAGCCGGTGGTTTCATTAGTGTCAATACCGGCGGCGTACCCGATGCCAACGCCATACCCATTCCCAAACCGATTGCCGATGAAGCCATGGATGCGGCTTCATGTATCGGTTGCGGCGCTTGCGCTGCGGCTT
>CAMOHN010000011.1 GCA_946615455.1 uncultured Bacteroidales bacterium | reverse complement strand
TCACGCGTCTGCCCACCTTGGCTGCCTCTTTGTTGATGCAGTCCAACAGCCGCTCACTGTCCACGCTGTGAATGAGGTGTACAAAGGGCACAAGCTGCTTGACTTTGTTGGTCTGCAAGTGCCCTATGAAGTGCCAGCGGATGTCTTTGGGCAGTGCCTCGTGTTTGACTAACAGTTCCTGCACACGGCTTTCGCCAAAGTCTCGTTGACCGGCATCGTAGGCCTCGCGGATGGCTTCGATGGAGTGGAACTTGCTCACTGCGAGCAGACTCACCCCCTCGGGCAAGGTCTGTCGGATGGTCTGGATATGTTCTTGTATGGGAGTCAAGGCTGTGTGATGTTCGTTATGTTTTTAGATGGGTTAATGTTCTTCGGTCAGCAGCGACGAGCGGTTGATGCTGCGCTCGCTGAATAGACGCTTGAGGTAGTCAATATAGGCTCCCATATAGCGCAGACGCTTGTCTTCGTGTATGTCGTCCACGGTGACCATGATGCCCGTCTCATAAACATTAGCCAGCTCGTCATTGACCGCATTGCCGAAGAAAAGCAGTGAGTTGGTCACATTCAGATAGGCGGAGAACATGGGCGGAATGACCGACCCGCGTGCACGAAGGGCACGCTGTAACAACTGGTAGTTGAAAGTCGGGTCATCACCAACGAACACATCGTCAGCCAACTCCTGACCGTCTGCCGAAATCTCAACAGCATGGTAGGGGGCAAACAGCCCTTTGGGGTCGTTGTGAAAACGGCGCAAGTAGGCATATATAAGTTCGCGCGACAGACTGTCATATTGCGGGTAGATGGTCACTTTGCCGATGAGATACTGCACCTCGTTGCGGTGGTTGTAGAGCACGGCACCTATGCCGTCCCAGATGTTGTCCAGTGCATAGAGCGACTTGGCACCCATCTCACGCTTCTGATACATGGGCTGAACAAAAGCCCGTCCCAGTTCGATGGTATAGGGCAGGTAGTTGCGGATAAAGTACTCGGTATAGTGAAACAAGTGGGCAGACGATATGACAGGCTGACCGTTGGTGTCAAAAGTGCAGTGGTTGCAACATAAATAGCGGTAGCCCCCAACGATCTCGTCATTGACAGGGTCCCATACAATGAGCTGATGGTAGGGATTGGGACTTAGCGTGTCAAACAGGTCGGTGTCCATCTCCTCGCCCGTCGAACCGCCTGCCGAGCGAAAACTCATCTCACGCAAGCGCGCCACCTCACGCATGAGGTGGGGAGCCTCACCGGCAACAAAATCGTAGATCTCGTTGCCCGCCTTATTGGTCGGACGAAGAAAATTCTTCTTGGTCAGCTCTTTTTTCAGCAGTTCGCGATCGACGCGCTCAATGATGTCTTTCATAGGCTATAGACAATCTGTTTGACATACTCTGCCCATTGCGACGGAGTCTTGGTATGGTCAAAAGTGGTGTAAGGTATAGGCTTTCCTATACGCACGGCAAACTGTTTGCCGCGGGCACCATACATCTCGTCCACGAGGTAGAGCATCTCCACATTGAGTTTGATACCCAGTTTCTTGCGCCAGTATGCTAACCGGTAGAAGAAACGCGAGTTGTGCCCCTCAAAATAGACAGGCACGATGTTGCGCTTGTGCTTGACGGCATGGCGGATGAACGAGTTCTTCCACTCCAAGTCGCGGATGACAAAACCCTCACCTTTGATGTATTGCAAGCGGCTGCACGCACCGGCGGGAAAAGTCAGTATGTCCTTGTCCGACTCCCAAAGTTCCTGCTGCTTGAGCGCATATTCGCGGCTCTGCTTGCCCACTTTGTTCACCGGCACAAAAATCTCGGCCAACGGGCGGATATACATCAAAAAGTCGGTCACAATCAGGCGAAGGTTCCACCCTCTGTGTTCGCCCAATATGAGACTGAGCAATATACCGTCCAGCCCGCCCAAGGGGTGGTTGCTGAC
This sequence comes from uncultured Bacteroidales bacterium, assembly GCA_946615455.1. Taxonomy (GTDB): domain Bacteria; phylum Bacteroidota; class Bacteroidia; order Bacteroidales; family Paludibacteraceae; genus Colicola. Next base: position 12,642 of record CAMOHN010000011.1, on the reverse strand, counting down.
AAACAGCAACGGTTCGCCGCCAGAAGGGATGTTCTCTTCACCCTCTTCGGTAGCACTGCATTGCAGCCCCTCGTTGAGATAGACACGCGCAAAGTCAAAACCGTAAACACCTTGGTGAGAGGCATAGAAAGCGTTCATCTCGTCCACATGCAAGATGCGCTTCAGGTAGCGCTTAACCAAGGCAGGTATATGAGCCCGAGGAGCCTTGGCGCGAAGCACTGCGTCTAAGTCTATTAATATGTCTTTCTGAGGCTGGGTCATACGGCACGAAGAACATCCAAAATAGGCGAACGGGTGATGCTCACTATCTCGCAGTCCACATTGTTCAGCTTCTCAGTCAGGGTGCTGACCGCATCTGCCAATGTGCCGGCTTCCACCAATAGCGAAACGCGTTTGCGCTTCTCCTTGCCGCTGTCCTCAATGGTAATCATATCCACACGGGCTTTATACCAGTGCTCACCCTCTGCCGAAGGGATGATGTCGTAGTATTGTGCTTTCTTGCAAGCCGGTGTCTCGGTCTCGCCGAACATATACGGACGCAACTCTTCCAACAGACGGTTCTCCACATCCGCCAGATTCAAACCCTCGACCAAATAGGTCTCGTTGACATTATTGGGCGTGGCTTCACCCGTTTGACGCTGATAAACAATTTTGGTTTCGTAGAATAACATAACTATTTCTTTATAATTGATTGATTAAATAAGGCAATACTTCTTCAGCTTTCATCGGAGACCGTGGCAGGGACACGCTTTTCGTCCCCACAGCACCGGGACACCACCACCAAAGGGGTGACTGTACATAGGGGTCGGACACGCAGTCCAGTGGCAACTGCTCGTCCTGCCATAGTTGCCAGCCGGGTTGCAGGCCGAACACCACATCGCCTATATAGGGTTTGGCAAGGCAGTCGGTCACACGGCTCACCATCAACGCTTCGCTGCGAGGGTAGGCCCACTGCACACCCTCAAAGTCCATCAGGAAATCTGCTACTTGCCGTTGCACAGCGGAAAGACTCAACCCGTGTTGCTCAATGAGTTGGCGGTTGAGGAAAACGGACTGTCCCCACACGCCGTCAATCCACCGCTCGTTCCCGTACAGCGCCATCAGATAGACCGAGGTCAGTGCACCGGCGCGGTCGGCATAGAAGGCTCTTTGTGTCAGGCCGATTCGCTCGCGCGACGCAACCGATTGCCCCAAACGAGGAATGCCCGTCAAGATGACTTGTAGGTGCTCTTTGCCCACGCGGGCTGTCAGTTGGTCCAGCAAGAAACCGAGGTACTCATTGAGCGTGGTGTACATGTCTTCCTGTTCGGCAGACTCCAAGTGGTCGGACTGAGCCTTCGGACTCAAAGTGGTGAGTTGCAGCAGTAGCAAGTCGGGGCGGTCGTCTTGTCCTAACTGCTCACTCAGCGTAAGGCGAAGAGCCATATCAACCACCAGCGAATTGACCTTCGGCGTGTTGTGCAGCACCTCGCATACCGAATAGGAAAAGCCTTGGCGACGCTCTTGGTCGGTGGGGTGCAGATAGGATGAGGGTTGCATGTGCGGCATCCACAGCGTGCGACAACTCTCGTCAATGCGACCACTCACATTCTCTTCGTCGGCCACTGCCGGCAAACCGGCGGCATAATACGAAGTGGTTACCCACTGTCGGGACGACGCGTCCAACCAGCAGCAGGCATTGGCGGCATGACCCGCCAACAACAGAGTGGCGGACGGTTGCTGACCAACCGCATAAATCTTGGCAAAGTCACCGTGCTTAAGTCGGAACAAGTCGGAAAGGGTAGGGAAAGAAAGACGACGCAAAGACAAGTGCTCGGCTGTGCCGATGCCGGCTTGCGCCGGGTCTTCAAAGAAGGGGTGCAATTGCTTGTCGCTGCGGTCAAAATAGGCAGGATACCACACCCCGTGTTGCGAGGGCAACTGTCCGGTCAAAAGGGTAGTCAGCGTCTCTTCGCCGCCTTGCACATCAAAACCATAGCTGACCTGCGTTAGCTGTGCCTCTTCTTGCAGCGTGCGCAATCCGCCTTGCTTCCAATAAGGACGCATCTTATCCAAGGCTTCGCTGCTCATGCCGTCCACGGCAATGACCACCGTCAGGCGGGAAGCAGCCGACAGAGACAGACCAACCAACAGCGTCAATAAGACAGTCAGCGTATAATATAGACCATTCGTGCGCATAGGTGCAATGCCGGCACAACTGCCAAACGCCAGTTCCAACCGACCAACGGGTGAATAGAAAAATAAATCAAAAAGACCACCAGTGCCAATACCATCAAATAAACCACTCCCAAGGCAATATCCACTCCGTAGGTAAGGCGTCCGCGACGGCGGTCATAATAGCTCAGTAGCGTCATGCCAACGGCAAACAAAACCAGATACAGATAGATGCTTTCCCACCACTTGATAGGGCGTATGCGGAATCGTCCAATGTGGGATCGGAGCACCAACGGTTGCCCGTTGCTGAGAGTAACCTTTTCCGTGTATCGCATCAACTCCTCAGGCAGGAAGAGCCGTTCTTCGCCGTGCATGGGTTGGTCGGCTTGGCTGCCAAAAACCATGTTGATCAGTGCGTTCTGCACTGTGTGCGGACGCGTATAGTGACTGATAAACTCCCTGTATGTGCGTCCTTCCCAGCCACGATAGGTGGAGCAAAGACTGTCCTGCAGCACCTCTTTGAGCAGGTGGTAGGGACGGGTGGCGCAGTTGTCGAACACGAAATTATAGAGATAGTCGCTGTTCTCGGGCAGGCAGTTAGCTTCCAGCGCATCACGCACGGCAATGGCTTGCTCTTGACTGAGATTGAGCAGTTGCTCATAGACTTGGCGGTTCTCATAGGTATAGTCGTCGAAAAAGTATCGGGTCGGCTTGGCGGTCAGACTGTAATAAGTCTCACCACGGACGAACTTCCAGTAGAAATGCTCGGTGTCAAACGAGAATGTGCCGTAGTTATAGCATAGATCGGTCATCCGCTCATCGTCATAGACGCAGATGGCTGTATGCCCGTAGGCGGCATACAACTCGTCACCCGGACTGCAGGTGAGTAGCGATATATAGACCATCAGGAGTGTAAACATAGTATATAACCATAGGGTACAATGGTCATCACCACGCCCGTGAGCCAGCCTGCCACCATCTGCTTCCATGTGTGGGCGTTCAGGTACAGACGGGCATAGATGACCACCAGACTAAGTGCCGCCACCGTGAGCAGCGGATACCACAGCATGCTCCGTTTGAACAGCATGCAGGCAATGGTAAAACCCATCACCCCGCCCATGCCGGCTGCGTGAGCCGACACCTTCCACCGGCGATTGAACAACATAACAATCCATAAGGTCAAGCAGGCACCAATCATCATGATCGTCCCCAAAAAAGGCATATCGCTGTGTTCAAGACGAACAATGCATATCAGATAGCACACCAAGCACAAGGCGTAGGGAAGGCTGCGCTCTTGCCGGTCGGACAAATCCAGTGTCTGAATCCAATTCAGTTTGTAAAGCACATAAATGCATAGTGCAGGAACCAGAGCCGTATAAACAAACATAACCGGCAGTAGATCCTTGTATAACAAAAGCGTCAGCCAAGAAGGTATCAACAGCGGGTGAAACACCACGCTGATTGCTTGCGCCATATAGTATTCGGGGATCGAGTTCATAACTGGGTGCGCAGACGGGCTGTGGGGATGCCGTATTGTTCGCGGTACTTGGTCACAGTCCGACGGGCAATGGAATAGCCGCGCTGCTTCATCTTTTCCACGATCTGCAGGTCGGTAAAGGGCTTGCGCTTGTCTTCGGCTTCAATGATCTCTTTGAGGTTCTTCTTGAGCTCTTTGTTGCTTATTTCTTCGCCCTCGGTGGTGGTCATCTTGTCCGAGAAGAAGAATTTGAGCGGATAGACACCAAAGTCGGTCTGGACATATTTGGAGTTGCTCACACGCGAGATGGTACTAACATCATACCCCGTCATGTCGGCTATGTCTTGCAGCACCATGGGCTTGAGGTAGGACGGGTCGCCCTCGATGAAGAATGCCTCTTGTTTGTGCACGATGGCGGTCATGGTGCGCAGTAGGGTCTCGTTGCGTTGGCGGATAGCATCAATGAACCAGCGGGCTGCATCAATCTTCTGACGGACAAAACGCACGGCTTCGCGGTCTTTCTTGGCGGGACGGTTCTTGTCGCCGGTCATGTCTTCCAGCATGTGCTGGTAGTCGGCATTGACTCGCAGTGAGGGTAGGTCGCCTTGATTGAGGTCAATGTGCCACTCGCCGTGCTCATAACTGACCACAAAGTCCGGTATGACGGTGGTATGTTGCCGCTCATAGAGCGAACCGGTCCATGCACTGCCCGGCTTGGGGTTGAGGGTCGTTATCTCACGCAGCACATCCTTGAGTTGCTCGTCCGTAAGACCCATGTGAGCCGCAATCTTGTCCCAACGACGGTTACTGAAATGGTCAAAGTCGTTCTCCAAAAGACGAATAGCCAATTCAATGGTCGGACCGGCAGGCTTTTGACGAAGCTGTATGAGCAGACACTCTTGCAAGTTGTGAGCACCTACACCGGGCGGGTCAAACTCCTGTATCTGACGGATGATGTCCTCCATCTTCTCTTGGCTGACCATCAGACCCTCGCGAAAGGCAAGGTCGTCGCACAATTCCTCGGCTGTGCGCGGCAAATAGCCGTTGTCGTCTATGTTCCATACCACAAACTTGGCGATATGCCTATCCGCCTTGTCCATGTGGGTCAGATAGACCTGACTCTTCAGGTATTCGCCAAAGCCCGTTCCGGCGGTCAGGGGGATGTCCGTCACTTCGTCGTTGCTATTGTCAGGAGCAGACACAATGGGCATATAGTCCGCCGAATCGTCGTCAGCATAGTCATCATAGGCACTGCGCGTCTCATCATAAGCCATGTCCGTTTCGCCCGACAGACCCTCATCGTCATCGGTGAGCGACTGCAAATCGTCGTCGGCAGGCACTTCGTCGCGACCTTCCTCCAAGGCGGGATTGTCCTGCAACTCCTCGTTGATACGCTGAATCAGTTCCACCGACGGCACTTCCAACATGCGCACCACCTGAATCTGGGCGGGCGTGAGTTTCTGTTGCAGCTTCTGTTGCTGTGTCAGACCTAATGACTGCATAGTGCCAATCCTTGTTTCACATGCTCAACTATGTATGCCAGTTGCTCCTCGTCCAAGCAAGTGTGCATAGGCAGACTCAATACGCAGTCTGCCAGCCTCTCTGCCACGGGGAAGTCCCCCTTGCCGTAGCGAGGGTCTTGATAGGCTTTCTGCAAGTGCAAGGGCACAGGGTAATAAACCATGGCGGGTATGCCTTGGTCTGCCAAATAGGCTTTCAGTCGGTCGCGAACAGCCGGCGCAGGTTCACCATTGCTGTCGGTCAGACGCAAGGTGTATTGGTGGAACACATGCGTCGATTGCTCCGTTCTGCCGGGAACCAGCACACCCTGCATGTCGGCAAAGGCTCGGTCATAGTAGGCAGCGGCCGTTTGACGAGCCTGCGTGTATTCGTCCAAATGGGGTAGTTTGGCATCCAGAACGGCTGCCTGCAACGTGTCCAAACGACTGTTGACACCCACCATATCGTGGTGGTAGCGCACCACCATGCCGTGGTTGGCAATGGCACGAATGCGGGCTGCCAACTCATCGTCGTTGGTGAACAATGCTCCGCCGTCACCGTAGCAACCCAGATTCTTACTCGGGAAGAAACTGGTGCAACCAATCTCGCCCATGGTGCCGGCTTGTGCCGTATGCCCGTCGCGGAATGTATATCTCGCTCCGATGGCCTGACAGGCATCTTCCACAATGTATAGGTTGTGCTTGCGTGCCAACGCCATAAGCGGCTCCATAGCAGCACACTGACCGAACAAGTGTACGGGCACGATGGCTTTGGTCTTTGGGGTGATGGCACGCTCTACTGCCTCAACGGACAGGTTCATCGTGTCCCAATCCACATCCACTACCACAGGGGTCAGCCCCAATAGAGCCACCACTTCGGCTGTGGCAATGAAGGTGAAAGTGGGCGTAATCACCTCGTCACCATGCTGCAAACCCAATGCCATCAGGGCTATTTGCAACGCATCGGTGCCGTTACCTACAGGAATGACATGGCGGCTGCCGGTGTATTGCTCCAAGTGGTGCTGAAATGCCGTCACCTGCTCGCCCTTGACGAACTGGGCACTGTCAATCACACGCTGTATGCCTTGGTCTATGTCCTGTTTGATTTGCAGGTACTGTGTCTGCAAATCGACCATCTGAATCTTTTTCATGTCCTTGTAGAATAAAAGGTTGGGGATCAATTCTCCTCGATGAGGTACTCTGCTTCTTCGGGGTCAATGCGAACGCTCATGGCTTTGCTGTCGGACACATCGACATGCAGTATGAGCACATCGGTCTGCGTCATAGGGTAGGAGCACCACACACGGAAGTCCTCCATGGTCAGTTCCTCATAGTCCTCCACGCGCACACGCACATATACATCGGCTGTGGACGGGAAAAGATGAAGGGTCTGACCGGCAGGCACACCCACGGCTTCAACGGGTAGAGACAACCGTTTCTCGGTCACCAACGGCTCCGACTGCGACTGTTCACCAACGGCAGACGGTTCGCCCAACACTCCGTCAGAAAGCTGATAGGCAGCATTCACCCACCAGATAACAAACGCAATGAGCAGGAACAGCAGAAAAGTGAATATCTCCTTGCTGCGGCGCATTTCTATTTCTTGTCCGCCTCTTTCTGACCGGCATCCTGTTGGGCATCGTCTGCCGAAGCATAGACCATGCTCTTGTCAATCTTGATGACCACGCCTTTGGCTATCTCAATAAGGAAAGCCGAGTCCTGAACCTCTTTGATGATACCGTAAATACCTCCGGCAGTGACCACCTTGTCGTCTTTCTTCATAGCCTCACGCTGCTTCTGCAACTCTTTCTGCTTCTTGCTTTGCGGGCGGATCATAAAGAAATAGAACACCACGAAAATAAGGAGCATCATAATCCAGAAACTCCAGCCACTTCCCTGAGCCTCAGGGGTGCCGGCATGCAATAGAATAAAGTTCATCATTGTCGTATTTGTTTTAGAAGTAGGTTATTGTCTTTCTCTTCTTTCAGCACCTGGTCCAATATGCCGTTGATGAAGATGTGGCTCTTCTCGCCGCTATACTCCTTGGCTATCTCAAGGTATTCGTTCAGCGAGATCTCTAACGCTATCTCGGGGAAATTGAGCACCTCGGTCAGTGCTGTGAGCATGATAATGCGGTCCATGTATGCCACACGGTCGGCTTCCCAATTGTGTAAGTGGCTGTTGATGAGTTGCTCATAGCCTTTTTGGTTGGCTATGGTCTTTTGCAACAACTCCTGTCCGAACTGCAATTCTTCCTCCTTGTCGAACATAGGCAACAGAGGCTGGTCGGCCAGATAGGGCGTATCGCCAGGCTGCTCTTCACGGAAACGCTTGATGGTCTTCACAACATAGCTGGCAACCACCTCAAAGTCGGTCGCCCAATGGTTGTGGTCCAGCACCACTTCCATTTCCTCCAACGCTGACTGCATGTCCTCGTTGGCGGGTATGATGTCCGTGAAAATCTTGCGCCACAGGCGGCGGTCATCGTCATAACTGACCTCGTCCTGACGCATGTAGGTCTTGTACAAGTTGCTGTCCACAATGGCCTTATAGACCGACTGGACTGCATCCTGCCCGCTGTCCCAACGGATGCCGTACTCGTCCGTAAAACGCCGCAACATACGGTTGTTGTACAACTGGGCTGCCAAGCGGTTATCGACAAAGCGGCGATTAGGCGTATAGACCGTGTGAGTGGCCTTGGCACGCTGCGCGGCTTGCTCCATCTGCTGCTCGGCATAGAGATTGACCTCGTTGACAAAATCCATTAGCGCTATATAGAGCGCATAGGTGTCAGAAAAACTCTTTAAGAGCGCTTTGTTAGCGGCTGAGGGTGTGCGATCCTCGTCCTGATAATAGGCAAACAGCGTCTGAACAACGCGTGTACGCACCATCGTTCGGTTAATCATGTGTTTTGATTCGTTCGATTTTGTTCGCGGCGCAAAAGTACGTCGTTCGTATTGTCCCTGCAAGAGAGCTCCACATTTTTTGTGTTATTATCTTGCCTGACCGTATCATGATAGGTGTGCAGCGACAGGTTGTCACTCACCAGTTTGAGCGCACTGACCCGCTCAAAACCCAACGCTGCAATAAAACCCAATTCCATATCAAACACGCACTCGCGGTAGTTGGACGCCAGCACAAAGTCCGTGCCCGTATAGCACACCGACTTTAGGTCGGCAAGCGGAAACATGCTGGTTTGAAGCTCACTCTCGTCCAAAGGTGTCAATGGGCATTCGGGCTCGTCGTAGTCGCAATTAGGGTGGTTGAGACTGACTCGGCTCACTTCTACCAAGGTGCCTATGGCATAGTCGGCACTGCCCGCATAGCCCACATTGAGTATTTGAGTGTCGCGAGGCATGTCGCGCAAAGCGCGGATGACATTCACACCGCCTATTCCAGTCACCAGCACAGGCCATGTGCAGTCCGGCAGGTACTTGGCAAGCAACTGACGCTCGTTCTCGTCTGCAATCACAATCAAATGTTCCATATGTCCGTTCTTAAAAGTTTGCCGCAAAAGTAGTGCATTTTTTTTGTGTAGATGAAAACTTGCCCGTATTTTTGCCGTCAAATAGAAAAAATATATCAAACACATAACCAAAATGATTTTTACACTAACCTTTTCCTCGGAAGAGTCGGACAATTTCCGCTTGGTCTTTGATGCAGACAGCGATGCCACTTTTCTGGACTTACACCATGCCATCCTTGCCGCTGTGAACTATCCGGACGACCAGATGACCTCTTTCTTCATGTGCAACGACCGCTGGGAGAAAGAACAGGAGGTGACACTGGTCGAAATGGGGAGCAACTTCGAGTATGACAACATGGTCATGGAGTCCACCCGTTTGAGCGAATTGTTAGAAGAGAAAGGGCAACGCCTTATCTATATCTTCGACCCGATGTTCGAACGCTGTTTCTTCGGACGTCTCACCGACATCAAAGCCGGTTCTATGACCGGTGTCAAGACCGTCAAAAAACAGGGTAAGGCTCCCAAACAACTCCAGACCGAAGACGCTTTTGAAGCCGCCAACGGCAAGCAGGGGGCTGACCTCGGCTTGGATGAAGATTTCTATGGCGACAGCCGCTACGACGAAGGGGATATTGACATGGAAGGCTTTCAGGATCTGAGCTTTGAAGACGGCTCAATGTTCTGATTGTATTCCGTTTTTTATTCTGCGTACTGCGTGCAATCGCCTCTCTTGCTGGTCATACTGGGACCCACCGGCGTGGGCAAAACAGACTACTGTCTGGCACAAGCCGAGCAGTGGCAGTGTCCTGTGGTCAATTGTGACTCGCGACAGATCTACCGCGAGATACCCATCGGCACGGCGGCTCCTACACCGGAGGAGCAACAGAGGGTACAGCACTATTTCGTTGGTACCCGCTCACTGAGCGAAGACTACAACGCCGGCATGTATGAGCACGACGCCGTGACACTGCTCACCCGTCTGGCACAGCAGCACAACGATGATACCCCCTTTGCCATACTATCGGGAGGAAGTATGCTCTACATGGACGCTGTGCTCAAGGGCTTGGACAACCTGCCACCAGTGCCAGCAACGGTGCGCCAACAAGTGCGCGACAACTACCAACAGCAAGGGCTTGCATGGCTTCAACAAGAGGTTCAACGCCTTGACCCTGACTATTGGCTCACCGTCGATCAGAACAACCCCCAACGCCTCATGCACTGCATAGAGATTAGCTTGGCTGCCTCACGACCATATTCCGCCCTTCGAACCCGTTCGACTGCCCAACGACCTTGGCGAACGCGTGTCATAGGACTCACACGCTCGCGAGACCTGCTTTACGAACGCATCAACCGCCGCGTGGACAGCATGATGGAACAGGGACTCTTAGACGAAGCACGCCGAGCTTATATGCCCTTCAAACAGCAGGGGCTACCCATTCCCAACAGCCTGCAGACCGTGGGATACAAAGAACTCATAGCACACTTGGAGGGACAATGCACCCTGCCGGAGGCTGTCGAAAAAATCAAACAACACTCGCGCAACTATGCCAAACGACAGATGACATGGTTCCGCGCCAAAACAGATATATCATGGCTAACACTCTGAAACCGACCGCCCTTTGTCTTCTTGTAACATGCCTATGCCTTGGCACCGCTTGCCGCAAGGTGACGGTGGACTTTTCCTATTCGCCAACCAATCCCAAAGCCGGACAGACCGTGACTTTCACCAACCTCAGTCTCAACGGCGAGGATTATGTGTGGGACTTTGGTGACAACGGCAGTGCTTCGACCAAAGGGACTGCACATGCCTACAACAAAGCCGGCACCTACATGGTCACCCTGACCGAGTCGCGTACCCGCAAGACTGCCACCCATGCTGTCACGGTGACCGACAGCCTGCCCGGCATCGGGCTGTGCCGTGATACCGTCCTCGCTTACGACACGCTGACGGCTTATGCTTGCATTTGGAACCCCTATGACCATCCCTTTACCTGCCGTTGGCAATTGGATGAGCATACGCAATTGATAAAAGGCGACTTGACCGACGAGCGAATAACCGTGCGCTTAACACATGCCATACCATCAGGCCAGACACAAACACAGGCGAGCATCCGGTTGGATGTGACCGTGGACGGAATCACGACCACCGCGCTTGCCCAACCCGTCATCGTGTCTGCTCCCTCATGGTGTGTGGCTGTCCGTACAGACCAAGGCGACTTCTACCAGCGACTCTACCTGCCCATGTTTGAAGACCCGCACCCTGTGGACTTGACCCTGCTCACAGAGGCTCTTGAGGCCGCCAACACAGGTCGCGAGGCAGTCGATTCGGTCGAACATAAGCACTACCATGCAACCAACCGAGGACTCTTTGTCGAGAATGCCAACCTCTCCCACCGCGTGCAACTGACCACAGACTCGGCCGGACTGGTCATCGCCGCCATGGAACAACAAAGGCTCTTCTTCACCACTGCCGATGGGGTCTATATGCTGCCGCTCATTCATTCGTTCACCAATCAGACCACCGACACGGCAACCCTAATCAACACCTTGCAGGGGGTAACACAAATGGTAGTAACAAACGACAAATACTAATCTGCTTTCACTCATTCTGTTATGATTCAGCCTGACTATATCTTTGAAACCTCGTGGGAGGTCTGCAACCGTGTGGGGGGCATCTATGCCGTCTTGTCCACCCGTGCCGCCTCCATGCAAAGTGAACACCCCGACCATGTCGTTTTCTTTGGTCCGGATCTTAAAGCGCACTCCGATGCTTTCTTTCGTGAAGACCGTCGTCTGCTTGCTTCTTGGCACAAAGCGTACAACCAACAGCCCGACATGCCCCGTGTTAGGGTAGGGCGCTGGTTAGTGCCGGGCGAACCGATCGTCATACTCCTTGACTATGCGCACCTTTGGCAGAAGAAAGACCAACTCTATGCTTGGGCATGGCAACACTACGGTGTGCAGAGCCATGCCGCCTATGGTGACTATGACGACTCCTCTCTCTTCGGCTATGCCGTCGGACAGGTCATGCACTCGCTCTATAATCACCTGCAAGCCAAGAGTCCGACTCCCTTGCGCTGTGTGGCTCACAGCAACGAGTGGCAGACGGCATTCACCGTGTTCTACCTGCGCGCTTTCTGCCCCAAGATAGGCACACTCTTCACCACTCATGCCACCGGCATCGGACGCTCCATAGCAGGCAACGGCAAACCTTTATATGACTATTTCACAGGCTACAACGGCGACCAAATGGCTGCCGAACTCAACATGGTCAGTAAGCACTCTGCCGAGAAACAGGCGGCTCACCATTGCCACTGCTTCACCACCGTGAGCGACCTGACTGCACGCGAGTGCAAGCAACTGCTGGACAAACAACCCGACATAGTCACTCCCAACGGCTTTGAGCTCGATTTTGTTCCGGCTGAGAAAGACCTGTCCGCAGCACGGGCTAAGGCACGCCAAAAACTCCTGCAAGCCGCTCGGGCAATCTGTCCGATGGCTGACTTTTCGGGCGATCCTCTACTGGTTGCCATTGCCGGTCGGTTGGAATGGAAAAACAAAGGCATCGACGTCTTCTTGCAAGCCATGCAACGCTTGGCCGGTGAGCCCTTGCAGCGTCCTGTCATTGCTTTTGTGCTCATTCCCTATCTGAACGAGCCTTCGTGGCATCGGGGCAATGTCAGCGTGGTCTTTTTGCCTTACTACTTTCCCGTGGGTGGCAACAACCTGCCCAACGGTTTGTCACCTATTGCCGGCAGCACCTACTATGACCTGCTTGTGGGTATGGACATGACCATTTTCCCCAGTTACTACGAACCCTGGGGCTACACACCCATGGAGTCGGTCGCCTTCCGTGTGCCAACCGTAACCACCGACCTCGCCGGTTATGGCGTGTGGGCGCAATCCATGCAGCCGGTTGCGACCGACCGCATGCAACCTGTTACGGTTATTCACCGCACAGATAGTAATACCGATGAGGTAGTGATGCGAATAATCGACTCTATTCGCACCCTTGGCACCTTGCCCGAAAAAGAAAAGGAAACACT
>CAMOHN010000010.1 GCA_946615455.1 uncultured Bacteroidales bacterium | reverse complement strand
CAGTGGAAGGAGCATTGGCACGCGACACACGGGACCGAACCGCCTATCGTATCTACTCGCTTGACGAGAACCCCGCTGCCAAACATGCCGTTACCCACTGGCGGGTGGCTGAACGGTTTGCCTATGTTACGCTGGTGGAATGTAGGTTAGAGACCGGACGAACCCACCAGATCCGCGTGCACATGCAAAGCATCGGACACCCCTTGTTTGCCGACGAGAAGTACGGCGGCACCGAGATACTGAAAGGACTGCGCACACAAAAATACCGCCAGTTCATTCACAACTGCTTCGCCCTCTGTCCCCGTCAGGCACTGCATGCCAAGACATTGGGGTTTGTACACCCGCGCACAGGCGAACAGCTCTTTTTTGACAGCTCCCTGCCACAAGACATGACCCAACTGATAAACAAATGGAGAGGCTATGGAAACCAACAAGATACAGATTCTTTGGGCTGACGACGAGATTCAGCTCCTACAACCGTACATACTCTTTTTGAGCGAAAAAGGCTATGAAGTGACCCCCGTATGCAACGGACAAGATGCCTTGGACGCTGCTGCCGAGCAATCGTTTGACATCGTTTTTCTTGACGAGCAAATGCCCGGCATGAGCGGGCTGGACACCTTGCAGGAAATCAAACGGCTGCACCCTGACCTGCCCGTGGTCATGATTACCAAGAGCGAAGAGGAGCACATCATGGAGCAAGCCATCGGCAGGCAGATAGCCGACTATCTAATCAAACCTGTCAACCCCAACCAGATTCTGCTGTGCCTCAAAAAGCATACACAGAGCAACCAATTGGTCGAAGCCGAAGTGACCAAGAATTACCGCGAAGAGTTTTCCGACCTTGGATATATGATTTCCACTGCCCGCACCTTTGACGAGTTTGCTGCCATACACAAGGCTCTCAGTCAGTGGGACATCCGTCTGACAGACACTCGTTCGCCCTTGCGCGAGATGCTCGAACAGCAGCGTGAGGAAGCCAATGCGGCTTGGACTAAGTGGGTGACACGCAACTACGAGTCGTGGTTCAGCGGAGGTGAGCGTCCGATGCTCTCAACAGACCTGTTCAAACGCAAAGTATTCCCCTTATTGGATGAGGGGAAAAAAGTGTTTGTGGTGGTGATTGACAATTTTCGATACGACCAGTGGAAAACCATTCAGCCGCTGCTGAGCGAATCGTTCCATACGGACGAAGAGATGCTGTATAGCGCCATTCTACCCACCGCCACACAATATGCCCGCAATGCCATCTTCTCGGGACTGATGCCCGAACAGATGCGGCAGATGATGCCCGACCTGTGGGTGGCCGAAGAAGATGAAGAAGGCAAGAACCTCAACGAGAAGGAACTGATTCAAACCCAATTAGACCGCTTCCGCAAACGCTACGACTTCTCCTATTTCAAAATCAACGAGAGCGACTTTTGCGAAAAAATAACCCGTCAATTCAAGTCACTAACGACCCCACTGAATATAGCGGTAATCAATTTTATAGATATGTTATCACACTCGCGTACCGACTCCAAGATGATGCGTGAGTTGTGCAACAACGAGAGTGCCTACCGTTCGCTGACGCTGTCGTGGTTTCAGCACTCACCCACACGCCAACTCTTTGAGCGTATCGCACAGTTGGGCTATACGGTGGTGCTGACCACCGACCACGGCACCATTCGTGTGGATAACCCCGTGCAGATTATCGGCGACCGCAACACCAACACCAACTTGCGCTACAAGGTAGGTAAGGCTCTGCAATGCCAGAGCAAGAACACCTTCGAGATTACTCGTCCGTTGGCTGTCGGACTGCCGTCGCCCAATGTGAGCAGTAGTTACATCTTCTGTACGGGCAACGACTTCTTTGCTTATCCCAACAACTTCAACCACTACGCCCAACTCTATCGCAACACCTTCCAGCACGGAGGCATTTCACTGGAAGAGATGTTGGTGCCCGTTGTCACCCTCTCACCCCGATGAAACGCTTTATCCGTATTGTCTTGGTATGTCTGTTGTTGGCAGGAGCGGGAGCAACCTTGCTTTCGGTTTCGCACCGTGCTCTTTATCGCGACCGAACACAAAACAAACCCCATTCGCTAACCATTCTGACCTACAACACCCACCGTATGGGTATGTTCAAGAAGGCGAACCAGAACGAGGTGATTCACTATTTGCAGCAGGTGGAAGCCGATGTGCTCTGTTTGCAGGAAGTGGAGGTCTATAAAGACAGCCGTTACCTGACCCTGCCTGAACTCAAACAAGCCATGGCAAAACATTATCCTTATACCTATTTCGACTTCAAGGTCTATAACAGCCGCCGCCAGTTCGGCAATGTTGTTTTCTCCCGTTATCCTCTCATCAACAAGCAGACACTGCGCTATGATTCTCGGTCTAACATCAGCAGCCGATGTGACATAGTTATTAAAGGCGACACATTGCGTCTGATTACCAATCACCTTGAGTCCTATCGATTCAAAGAACAGGACTTTGACTCCATCAAGGCACACCCATTATTGCCTACCACTCCCTTGCGCGAGAAGATTTGGAGTTCCTCGCGTCAGCGTTGGCGGCAAGCCCTACTGGTTCACCGAGCCGCAGCCGCATCGCCCTATCCCGTTCTGGTGGTGGGCGACATGAACGCCATTCCCGTATCACTAACCTACCTCACGCTCCGTCTTGGACTTCGTGACGCTTTTCTTTCCACATCCAACTTGCGCTTGGGCAATACCTTCAAGCGTGGTCAATGGCGGGTACGCATTGACTATATTCTCCATTCCAATCAATTCGCAGCCACCGCATGCCAAGTGGAGCAGGTGACAGCATCCGACCACCTTCCTGTCAAAGCCACTTTGGTGTGGTGAACAGGCGAGTAAGTAAAACCGAGATTTCTACTATAACTTGTTGATTTATACAATAGGGTATCATTGGACGGGTAAGTCAATAATTTGCCCACCCTATTGAGACACCCTACTTTTGCACCGTCAAATCAACAACCATCAATCCAAAATCTTATGCGTATGAACAAAACTATTCTTTGTCTCTTTACAATGACACTCTGCACTGCCTTTACCCGTGCAGACAATACGGCTGTTACCTACACGGACCTATCAGGCATAGCCGGCGATAGCGCCACTTTCTATTTCGAAGCCCGTACAGGCAGACTCTATCTGTATGGCAGCGGCGTGGTGGATAGAAAATTGTCCGACTCAATCGGCTACTCCAATCTCACCAACGAGGTGGACACACTGATTGTGAGCGACAGCATAACGGATATTACGGGGTTCAAAATGGCTAATAGCGCCATTAAAAGTGCCTATTTGGGTGGTGTAACCATACTTCGCTCCTATATGTTTGACGCCTGCCTTAACCTGCGCACGTTGGATATGCCCAATGTACGCGTCATAGAGGATCGTGCCGCAATGGCATATATATTGCCACAAGATGGTGCCGTCAATTATTCGTCCTCACTAAAAAGCGTAACATGGAGCGACAGTCTGAAATCCATCGGATACGGTGCTTTTATGGGGCATTACGGGGTTAAATGGAAGAGTAAGTTCTTCCCGGATGGTATCGAGTCTATCGGGGGTAGCGCATTCCAAGCCGCCAAACTACCCGACACCATCACTTTTCCCGCCTCGCTCAAATCGGTGGGAAGTGGGCTGTTCGTCCGTTCCAGTCGTGGATTTATCCGATGGAACATACCCGACTTTGATAACCAATCCAACATTTTGTTGGACGGATGGGGTATGTACTATACGGGCATCGCTTTCGGGGACTCGGTCCGCAGAGTGCCCGACAAACTGTGCTCCGGTGCCAACCGCATGACCTCCATTACTTTTGCCCCTACCGTGCAGGAAATTGGCAACAATGCATTTTACAACTGCAAAGCAGTAACAACCATCGTATTGCCCGACTCGTTGCAAAAAATAGGCAGCAATGCGTTCCAAAACTGCACAGGTCTCACAGAGATAACCATTCCGGCCAAAGTCGGCGGTGTGTCCGCCTATGCCTTCAACGGCTGTACGGCACTTAGTCGTGTCATTTTTCCCAAGGGCTTAAATAGTATCGGCGACAATGCTTTCAGCGATTGTCCTCTGTTAGACTCTCTTGTATTCCCTGACGGAGTACGCAGCATCGGTGCCTCGGCTTTTTTCAACGACACAATGCCGACAGAATTAGTACTCCCCAAGAACCTCGTGGTGGCCAACGAACAAGCCTTTAGCGGATGGAAGCACCTCCGTAAGATTACCATTCCTAATAGTGTGATTATGTTGGGAGACTATTGTTTCGCCGGTGATTCAGTAGTGGACACCATCCGTTGCTATACAGCCCAGCCGCCAATTATCTATGAGCATACGCTTGACGGCATTGATAACACTGCTGTTCTGCTTGTGCCGCAAGGTTGTGCACCTCTCTATCAGCAACACGAATACTGGGGACGGCTGACCGTGACGGAGATGAACCCGAGTGAAACCGTGCAAAACACCGTCACCGTGGATCCGACCGACAACACCGCCTATTTCACATGGCCTACGGACGAAAGAGCAGACACCTATGTATTAGACATCCGCAAAGACGGCGAAATCTTTTGCCACCTCACCTTTGGTGCATACGGGCAATTGCTTAGCATCACGTTTGCAGCCCCTGCCCGCCGGTCAGCAACGGCAGACAACAGGTCGCTGAGTTTCATGGTCACGGGCTTAACCAACGCCACACGCTATAGCTATACGGTGGCAACCCTCGGCAAAGACGAACAAGTACTACACGTCTATAAAGGCGAGTTTGCGACTTGGGGATATGACGGCACTATTGAACCGGATGGTACAGAAGTTACTCCGACCCCGCCCGTTGTACCTTACGAGCCGTATTCAACCGCATTGGACAACATATCCTTCGACTATCAGGACACACAATGCATCTTCCACGAAGGTCAAATCGTTATCCTCAAAGGCAATCACCTGTACAACCTCAACGGCACACTTATACAATGAAAACGCCTTCCGTTCTTCTCTGCCTGTTTGCTATAGTGTGCTTGTGGAGTTGCCGTTCGGCTACCCATGATGAGGCACTCACGGGTCGCATCACAGCCGAGACGGAAACGTTTCGCAACGGACAAGTGCCGACCGACAGCACACTCACGGCTCTTGTTACAGCGGCTCGCGATGCCCACGATTCAGGGGCACTATGCCATGCCCTGTATCTGCAAGGCTGTGTCTACCATTACCTCTGCCGCTACGACCAAGCCATGACCGCCCTCAAAGAAGCAGAGACGCTCATTCCCTCACTGTCAGCCGATGACCCCATTGCCGGCATGATCTACACCGTTCAAGGCTCCGCCTTAGAGCAGAGCGACTACCTATGGACCGAAGCTGACAAGAAATACGAAGCCGCATTGCCCTACTTTGAGCAATGCGGCGACACCATGCGTTTGGCTACCACCTACCGCGACATAGCCCGTATGAGCCTTTGGCGTGAGGACACAGCCCGCTATGAGCAATGCTTCCAAGAGGCTATCTGTCTTGCCGGTCAGCAACACAACCGATTGATATATCACGATATCCGCATGCAGTACCTGCTCAACCACTATCCACCTGATACGTTGACGATGATGTGCGAAAATCAAATCTTGTGCGACTCGTTCCATCTCTTTCGCTATGCTTGGATACCCGTTGAGCACTTTCTGTCACAAGACCGTACAGACTCCGCCCGCTATTGGTTGCAACAGTTTGCTGCCGACACCGCTCTGACCCGCTGGAGCCGTGAACATTATGCCTATTTGGAAAGTCTTCTCTTGGCGCAAGAGGGTCAAACCGATTCTGCTTTTACCTCTTTCCTTTTGCTGTACAACCAATCCGTTCACCGCTTGCAAGCAGAGGGGATGAGCCGCACCTATGCCATTGCACGCCAATACGACTTGGAAAAAGCCGAGAAACGCGCCTTGCAGTTGCAAGTGGACAAACAGCGGCTGTATATTGTGCTGGGGGCAGTCGCCTTACTGCTGTTAGGCAGTTTGTTAGTTGCCTTTATGGAGCGCAATAAAAGACTGAAACGGGAAAAAGAAGTAGAAATCAGCCGCCTGCAAACTCGCGAAGCCAATCGGCGGCTGCAAGACAAACGGCAATCGCTCAAGAAGATTCTGCAACAGCGGGTCAATATGGCTGTCCGTCTGCGCCGCTCGGCGGACAGCCTGCCACAGCAGTTGCCCGCTTGGGTCAAAGCCTATATCGACGAAATGACCTTTGCCAACGACTCCAACCGACAACAGTTCATGCAGGAGTTCGACCGC
The DNA here is from genome assembly GCA_946615455.1 of uncultured Bacteroidales bacterium. Lineage (GTDB taxonomy): Bacteria > Bacteroidota > Bacteroidia > Bacteroidales > Paludibacteraceae > Colicola. The sequence goes on along the minus strand of CAMOHN010000010.1, from coordinate 8,434 downwards.
GTCTATAGTTCGTTCCTGCCGCAACTGCACAACCGCTATCCGACCCTAACCGAACAAGACGACCAGTACATAGCTCTCGCTCTGTTGGGGTTGGACAACACGGAGATTGCCGTATTGCTCAACCAAACCGATCGTACCATCTGGAACCGACGTCAAAAAATCAAGACGCGGTTAGGAGATGGTAAGATGGATTTGGACAAGTGGATTGAGCAGAACCGATTTGAAAAGGAAAGATAGTCCTATTTCTGCCAGTTGTCTTTCAGCGAAGCCGTGCGGTTGAGCACCAAACGATTCTCGTTGGTGTCAGGGTCCACCACAAAATAGCCCTGCTTGAGCAGTTGAAAATGCTTGACTTGGGCTATACCGTCTACCATTTCCACGGGATGCATTTCGTCTCGCAACGACTGCTCTGCCTTGCAAGTTACCACTTTGAGACTGTCGGGATTGAGCAAATCGCGGAAGTCGCCTTCTTCGGCTGATGGGTTCTCTACACGGAACAAGCGATCATACAAGCGGGCTTCCACATCTACACACGAGCCACATTCCACCCAGTTGATGGTCGCTTTGGTCTTGCGGTTGCCGCCCTCGGTGCCAGACTTGGAGTTGGGGTCGTAGGTGGCATAGACGGTGGTAATCCGTCCGTTGCTGTCTTTCTCGCAGCCGGTAGCTTGAATGATATATGCACTCTTAAGACGCACCTCACGCCCGCCCGGGCTGAGACGGAAGAAGTTCTTGTCAGCTTCCTCCAAGAAGTCGCCACGCTCAATGTACAACTCTTTGCCAAAAGGCATGATGCGCGAACCCAATTCGGGCATGCCGTCAATATTCTCTGCCTCAATCATTTCGCCATCACCTTCGTAGTTGGTCAGCACCAACTTGACGGGATCAAAGATAGCGCACACGCGCGGCGCTGTCTGTTTGAGGCTCTCGCGAATGGTATGCTCCAACAGCCCGAGGTCAATCATGCCCTCCACTTTGGTATAACCGATTTTGTCAATAAATGTACGGATAGCCTCGGCAGTATAACCGCGCCGACGCAGACCGCAGACAGTCGGCATGCGCGGGTCGTCCCAACCTGCCACCAACCCCTCTTTGACCAACTGCAACATTTTGCGCTTGGACATGACGGTATAGGTGATGTTCAGACGATTGAACTCATACTGGTGCGGACGATAGTCCGAGCCCTCTTTCCAAGCAGGAAAATTGGACGGCACTTCACCTACGAATTGGTCGATGAAATAGTCGTACAATGGACGATGAACCACAAACTCTAAGGTACAGATACTATGGGTCACACCCTCAAAGTAGTCGCTTTGACCGTGGGCAAAGTCATACATAGGATACACATTCCACTTCCTACCCGTGCGATGGTGCGGGTGCGAGGTGATGATACGGTACATGATGGGGTCACGGAAGTGCATATTGGGATTCGCCATATCTATCTTGGCACGCAACACCATGCGCCCTTCTTCTATCTCGCCGCGTTGCATGGCTTCGAACAGACGCAGGTTCTCCTCCACAGGGCGGTCACGATAGGGCGATGCCACACCCGGCTCGGTAGGTGTACCTTTCTGCTCGGCTATCTGCTCGGCGGTCTGCTCGTCCACATACGCCTTACCCTCACGAATGAAACGCAAGGCCAAGGCATAGAGTTGGTCAAAATAGTCGCTGGCATAATAAACATTTCCCCAGCGGAAGCCCAACCAGCGGATGTCCTGCATGATACTATCCACATACTCAGTGTCCTCTTTGACGGGATTGGTGTCGTCAAAGCGCAGGTTGCACACACCATTGTATTTCTCGGCTATGCCGAAGTCCATGCAGATGGCTTTGACATGCCCTATATGCAAATAACCATTCGGCTCGGGCGGAAAACGCGTCTGTATACGTCCATCGTTCTTGCCTTCGCTGAGGTCTTGTTCTACTATCTGTTCAATAAAATTGAGGCTCTTTTCGTCGTCCATAACAGTATTAAGTTGAAAGTTTAGAGTTGAAAGACTTTCTAAAGTTTAGAGTTCTTTTCTTGATAGTGCGCCTTTGATGACTCCGCGTGCGGAGGAGCGTATGAATGTCACGATGGCATCTCGCTCTGCACTTTGCGGCAGGTCGGTTAGCACCTTGTCTATTGCCTGCGAAATATTCAGCCCACTCTGATAGACTATGTGATAGACACGCTGAATGGTGTCAATCTGCTCCTTAGTGAAGCTGCGTCGGTTTAGTCCCACCGAATTGATGCCGCAATATTGTATGGGCGTGCGGGCAGCCATCACATAAGGCGGCACATCCTTGTTGATGAGGCTTCCTCCTTGAATCATGACATGCTGTCCTATATGCGAGAACTGGTGTACCAGTGTACCGCCGCCTATGATAGCCCAGTCGTCCACCACCACTTCGCCTGCCAATTGAGTGGCATTGGACATGATGACATGGTCACCCACCACCACATCGTGTGCCACATGGCAATACGCCATTATCAGGCAGTGGCTGCCCACCACGGTCTTGCCCTTGGAGGCGGTGCCGCGGTGCACGGTGCTGCACTCGCGCAGCGTGGTGTAGTCGCCTATGTAAGTGTAAGTCAGTTCACCTTGGAACTTCAGATCCTGCGGCACGGCACCTACTATAGCCGTGGGGAACACATGGCAGTGCTTGCCTATGCGGGTATGCGAACAGATGGTGGCGTTGGCATCAATGACGGTACCCTCGCCTATCTCCACATCGTCGTCTATAAAAACGAACGGACCTACCTCCACATCGGTGGCAAGGCGAGCGTTCGGATGAATGGATGCTAATGGTGATATCATGGTGTTTACGTTTGTTTAACTATAGTTTAACAGTTTGTTTAGCGGTTGTTTAGGGTAGCACGGAGTTGTTTGGCGCAAGAGGTATTGAAACCATGTCCGGGGCAGGTAGCGGTCAGCCGACCGCGAACATGCACACCCAGCAGAGCCATGTCGCCAATCAAGTCTAACAGTTTGTGTCGAGCCGGTTCGTTCTCATAGTTCAGTTCGCTCAGGTAGCCCAAACGCGAAGCGTCAATGGGCGGCTGACCCAACTTGCGGGCAAGACGATTCATGCTCCATTGCCAGATGCGTTTATCGTAAATAACCAGAGCGTTCTGCAAGTCCCCACCGCGTATCAGTCCAAGGTTGAGCAACGGCTTGATCTCCCTGAGGAAGCAGAACGTGCGTGCGGCGGCTATCTCGGTAGCAAAGTCGCTGAGGTTGTCCAGTCGTGCCGACTGCTTGCCCAGCACAGGCGAAGGGTAGTCCACATGCACTTCCACCTGATAGGTTTCAGCGGGTTCAATGAGCAGCGTACAGCCCTTGCCGTTGTCAAAACGCAACGGCTCGGTCACCACCCACTCTCGGGCGGGAGCGTCCTGTTCCACTATCCCTGCCTGCATGATGGCAGCCACCCACAAGCGGGCACTACCATCCAAAATGGGAACCTCGGCAGCATCCACATCCACACGGCAGTTGGTCACGCCCATGGCATACAAAGCCGCCATCAGATGCTCTACGGTGCTCACACGCCATGTGCCGTTCTCCAAGACCGTACCGCGTGTCGTACCGCCTACATAGTCAGCCAGTGCCTCGTGCTCGGGCTGACCGGGCAAGTCCACACGGCGGAAACGAATACCTGCACCCGCAGGTGCAGGATGCAAGGTGGCACAGATGGTCGCGCCGGTGTGCAACCCCTTGCCTGTCAAGGATACGGACTCGCGTAGCGTGGCTTGGTTCATTGTATCTTCTTATATAATTCCGGCAAACGACGATAGACGGCTTGTGCTCTGCGCCAACGGGCAGCATCCATGGCGGGCGACCCCATGTATTGTCCGGCTTTTGGTAGCGAGTGGCTCACGCCCGACTGGGCACCTACCACCACACCGTCGGCTATCTCTATGTGTCCTGCCACGCCTACCTGACCGGTCAGCATGCAGTGACTGCCCACCCGGGTCGAACCGGCTATGCCCACTTGGGCACACAACACGGTTCCTTCGCCAATCTGCACATTGTGCGCAATCTGGCACAGGTTGTCAATCTTGGTGTTCCTGCCTATGTGCGTCTCGCCCATCATGGCACGGTCCACCGTGGTGTTGGCACCTATCTCCACATCGTCCTCAATGACGACACGACCTATCTGTGGCACTTTCTGCAGCACCCCATCAGCGTCAGGTTCAAAGCCGAAACCGTCCGAACCGATGACCACGCCGCTGTGCAAGATGCACTGACTGCCGATAAGGCAACCGTAATAGACCTTCACACCTGCATACAGCACCGTGTTGTCGCCAATCTTGACTCCGTCGCCCACATAAGTCTGCGGATAAATCTGCACCCCTTTGCCCAATTGCACGCCCTTGCCTATGTAGGCTCCTGCACCAATGTAGGCATCGTCAGGCACGGTCACACCCTCACTCACATAAGCCCCCTGCTCGACACCGTGTCGTGCAGGATTGAGCACCTTGGCAACCTCACGCAGCAACATCGCCATCGCTCCGCGGGCATTGTCCACACGAATGAGGGTGGCGGCAGTGGCACCGTCATAGTCCAACCCGCGCGAAAGTAACACCACCGAGGCTTGCGTGGTACGCAACAACGGGAGATACTTGGCTTCCCCCAAGAAACAGAGGTCACCCTCTTTGGCGGTCTCTATGCCCGCCACATTATGCACAGTACGGTTGCCATCGCCCTCCACCGAGCCGCCTAACAACTGACTGATCTGATTGGCACTGAATTCTATCATCACTTCGTTTCGGACACATTGCCGTCCGATTGTAAAAAATCGCGCGAAAGTACGGCAAAACAACCGCTTGCACAAATTTATTCGGTCGTAATGCCGTTTTTTTATATCCGCGCCTCAAACAAATAGCGTTTCTGTGGCTTGTAAGTCAGCAGTTTGAGGTCCAGTATCTCGCTGGCTTCGCCTATATCCTTCACCTGACCGTCTTGGTAGAGGATATCAATGGAGTCCGCCTTTTCCGAGTAGGTATTGCCCGTCGAGATATGCTCCACAAAAAAGTACTCGGCATCCTGCTCGGTCACTTGGAATGCCTTGGCATAGCGGCGGCACAGAGCCTCCGCCTCGTCTTTGCCGATAGGCTCTTCACGCAGCGAGCCACGGAACAAGCGGCGGTTGATGAACATGTCGCACAGGGTTGCCAACACCTTGTCCTCATGGCTCATCCATGCCTTGATGGCACTGAGCACATCGCTGTCATCCAACAATGCATACATGTCCAATGCCTCACTGCCGGCATGCATGGCCTCGGCAGGCACACGCTGATAGAGAAAATAGTGTAGTGCAGGCGAGCAGAACAATGCCTCACCACGGGCTGCCAACTGCTTGGCGCGCGAAAGAATCTTGATGAGCATCTGCTCGGCTGCCACCGAGGTCTTATGCAAATAGACCTGCCAGTACATCAGTCGGCGTGCCACAAGGAACTTCTCCACCGAGTAGATACCCTTCTGCTCCACTACCAAGTGGTCGCCCACCACAGTAAGCATCTTGAGCAGTCGCTCGCTCGCCACCCGCCCTTCCTGTACACCGCAGAAAAACGAGTCGCGGCAGAGGTAGTCCATACGATCTACATCCAACTGCGACGACAACAACCGGTGGAAGAACCGTCGCGGGTAGGTGTTCTCAAAGATGGCAATCGCCATTGCAAGCGGGTGCGGACAGTCCGAGGTGGCAAGGTCATGGTCAATCTGCTCCATCATATAGCGGCTCACCTGCTCGTGGGTGATGTCCTGCACCAGTGTGTGCTCCAGCACATGCGAGAACGGCCCGTGACCAAGGTCGTGCAACAAGATGGCGATCTGAGCACTCTCGTGCTCTTCGTCGCTAATGGGCACGCCTTTCTGACGGAGCATGTTCAGTCCCTCCTGCATGAGGTGCATCGCGCCCAACGAGTGGGAGAAACGGCTGTGCTGGGCACCGGGATAGACATAGTAAGACAGTCCCAACTGACGGATACGACTGAGCCGCTGCACCAACGGGTGCTGCAACACATCATACACCTTGTCCGATGGCAGCGTCAGGAAACCAAAAACGGGGTCGTTGATAATCTTGCGTTTGTTCATAGTTGCGTTTGTTCAATAAAAACGCCGCAAAGGGACAACAAAAAGCCCATATATGCAACCTTTTGCCGCTTTTCGCCCTTTTTTGTTCGTCCGAACACAGCACGGGCTGCCTTTCCGAGGCAGCCCGTGGAGATGACTTAAAGATTGCGTGTCTGTCTATGGGGGCAGAACTTTAATCGAAATTGGTGCCATCGTTTGCAGGACCTTCGATAGGTAGGTTGTCCTGGGTGGATGTGCCCAAAATCTGACCTGCCATTGTCATGGCAAACTGACAGGTTTGAGGTATGAGATAGGTTTTCATAAGTTGATAGTTGATAGTTGATAGTTTATAGAAGTTTGGCCGTTTCACTTCTACATTTTTGATCCTTGTGCGTTATAGCGTTCGCCGTTGCGCTCAATGACAAGTTCACCGTTGCTGATGTACTTTCTTGGAGCGCGGTCGTCCCCGCCCGCATCAAGCAATTCGCCGTTGTCAATCATCAGCTCACCCATATATTCGCCGTCCACTATGATACGCGCGCGGCGATTGGCTAAAGAGGGATTGCTGTCTTTGAAGTAGCCACGATAGGCTGAAACGGTGGTATTAACCCCGGGGTAATAGAGTTTGTTGTTCAGTAGTCCCAGGTAGTGTTTGTCGTTGGCAGGCAATGTCCCTTTGCGCAGTGTGCCCACCAAAGTGATGGTGCCTATGCCGTCGCTCGTGCCGGTCAGGTTGGTGATGTCGGTCTCGGTGTCGGCTTCGGTGTCAATGGTAACCTCGCTGAATCTCAACACGGTCTTATTAGCCTGTGTGCGAACGAGGTAGCCCCTTCCGGCAACCATCTCGTTGACTGAGGCAAAGTGCAGGTCAAACGAACCACCTTCCACGTTCTCGCCCGAAGCGTGGCGGAACTCAAACACTTGACGGACCAAGGTGTTGCTGATCAGGTTGCCATTGCTTACAAAGAACGGAAGGCACAATGTGGACCAACGGTTGGCTGTGAAGGTGCGTACATAGGTCACCTCACCGACTGTCACGCCGTCATAGTCTTGGAAAGCGTTGTAATGGGTAGGCTCTTCCATGTCTAATAGTTCCAATTCGCTCATGCTGCCTGCTTCCCATTGAGCCGTATAGGTGACATCGTGGGTGGGCATCTCGCTGACGGGAGTGGTGCTCCAGCCGGCAAAGGTAAAGCCGTCTTTGGTCGGAGCAGCAGGAACGACAATGGTAGTGCCCCAGTCAATCAGTCCGTGCGTATAGTCCTCGTCAGCTGTAGCCGTCGCGCCGCCTGCCATGTCCCATGTGAGGGTGTATTTTTTCTTTGTCTGACTGAAGGTGGCAGTATAGTCCTGTGCACCGTTGACGGCATGAACAGTGGGCGACCAGCCGGTGAAAGTATAGGTGTACTCATCGTTTGCTGTCTTGGTCGGTGTGCCGGCGTATGAGGGAGTTGTACCATAGGCGATGCTGCTGCTTTGCAACACCGTTTCGCCGTTCAAGAAACGGATGGTGTATGAGCGGAGATTGGCGGCAAAGTGGGCATAATAGGTGACATCTGCGCTGACAGCGGGAGTCGAACCGTTGTTATACACTTTCGCGCCATTGGCTTCGGTTGCCCAGCCATCGAAGGTGTAGGTGTACTGTGCCGTGGGCGACTTGGTCGGTGTCGTGCCGTTGAAGGTGGTGGCATCTCCCGACGAGAGGTCGTCGTCGGTCTCCAGTGTAGTCAAACCATCCTCCGACATCCATGTCACGGTATAAGTTGCTGCCGGCGCAGGAGTGTAGGACCATGTTGTAGTATTCGACCAGTCCCCGTAAAAATATCTGTCCATATCCACTTGGATATTTGCCTCCTTTCGCACATAGTGAGTGTTCCCATCGCTATAAGACGTTCCTTCTATGAACGAAGTAGGTGCATATATAGTTTTCGTTTCTTTTGTAGTATATACCCAATAATACAAATTATCGTTGTAAATATCGCTGGTAATACTCGGAGTAACCGAAAAATTAAAGTGGGCAGAATTAAGCGATTCGCATTGCATAAATGCATTTCGCAAAGCACCTCTTACTTCGCTTCCGTTTTTGTCGTTGAAATTCGGCGCAAGGAAACAAGGACCTTCATTAACGCCTAATGAAAAATCTTTTAAATTATAATTTTGACTATTGATAGTCAGTTGGATAGGAGTATAGAAGAGATAAGCATAGCACCAACTGGTTAAGTAGGTAGCGGGAAAAATAAGATTAGTCGCATCAATTCTCGCGGGCAGATTCGTAATAGTTGCTCTGCTACTTGGGCTGAACAAAGTATAACTGAATAAAGAATAGAAACAATAATTGTTGGGGATTTCATCTACTGCTGCCAAAGCGGCTTGGG
>CAMOHN010000009.1 GCA_946615455.1 uncultured Bacteroidales bacterium | reverse complement strand
TGGGACGAATACAAATAACAAAATAATACTACTATGAATACCGCCTTAACTCAAACCGATTTCCATTTCCCCGGTCAAACGGGTGTCTATCACGGCAAAGTGCGTGATGTCTATTTTGTGGACGACCTCATTGTCATGGTCGCCACCGACCGTATCTCCGCTTTTGATGTCATTCTGCCCAAGGGTATTCCCTTCAAAGGACAGATACTGAATCAAATGGCTGCCCGTTTCTTGCATGCCACGTCGGATATTGTGCCCAACTGGCTGTTGGCTACCCCCGACCCGATGGTGTCCGTTGGTCGCCGCTGCAAGGGCTATCCCGTGGAGATGATTGTGCGCGGCTACTTGTGCGGCAGTGCATGGCGTGCCTATGAGCAGGGTGAGCGCGAACTGTGCGGGGTGCGTCTGCCAGACGGCATGCATGAGAACGAGGCTTTCCCCACACCCATCATCACCCCCACCACCAAAGCCGAGATAGGTGAGCACGACCAGAACATATCCCGCGAACAGATCATTGCCCAAGGGTTGGTGCCTGCTGACGAGTATGAGCAGTTGGAGCGTTACTCGCTTGCCCTGTTCGAACGCGGACAGCAGATTGCCGCCGAGCGAGGACTCATCCTCGTGGACACCAAGTACGAGTTTGGCACCTGCAACGGACAGATACTCCTCATGGACGAGGTGCACACACCCGATTCGTCACGCTATTTCTACCGCGAAGGCTACGACGAACGCTTCCGTCAGGGCTTGCCACAACGACAACTGAGTAAAGAGTTCGTGCGCGAATGGCTCATGCAAAACGGCTTCCAAGGCAAAGAGGGACAGACTGTGCCTGAGATGACCCCCGCCATCGTGGACGGTATAACCAACCGCTACCGTGAACTCTATGAGCATATCACAGGCGAAACACTGGTGACCGAAACGTCCGCCATCGACTTGGCACAACGCATTGAAACGAACATTAACCAATACCTCAACACTAAATGATACAAATAGGCTTTGACAACGACAAGTACCTGCACTTGCAGTCCGAGCACATCCGCGAACGGATTGCGCAGTTTGGCAACAAACTCTACCTCGAGTTAGGTGGTAAACTCTTCGACGACTACCATGCCTCGCGTGTATTGCCCGGCTTCCAACCGGACAGCAAACTGCGTATGCTCTCCCTTTTGCAAGACAGCATCGAGATTGAGATTGCCATCTCGGCTCGCGATATAGAGAAAAACAAGGTGCGTCAGGATCTTGGCATCACCTACGACGAGGATGTACTGCGCTTGCGCAACGAGTTCATGAATCGCGGCTTTCTCGTAGGCGGTGTCATCATCACCCACTACAACGGACAGACCTCCGCCGACCTCTACAGACAACGCCTTGAGCGATTAGGCATTGACACCTATGTGCACTACACCATTGAGGGCTATCCACATAATGTAGCACTCATCGACTCCGAAGATGGCTTTGGTCGTAACGACTATGTTAAGACCACCCGTCCGTTGGTGGTAATCACTGCCCCCGGTCCGGGTTCGGGCAAGATGGCTGTCTGCCTGAGTCAACTATACAACGAGCACCGTCGCGGAGTAGAAGCCGGTTATGCCAAGTTCGAGACCTTCCCCATCTGGTCACTGCCCCTCAAACACCCCGTCAATCTGGCATACGAAGCTGCTACGGCGGACATCAATGATGTCAATATGATTGACCCCTTCCACCTCGAGGCATACCAGAAGATGGCCATCAACTACAACCGTGACATCGAGATTTTTCCCGTTCTCAAGAAACTCTTCGAGGGTATCTACGGCGAGAGCCCTTACAAGTCGCCTACCGACATGGGCGTGAACATGGCAGGCTTCTGTATCTCCGACGACGAGGTGTGCTGTCAGGCTGCCAAGCAGGAAATCATACGACGCTACTTCACAGCCCTCAACCAATTAGCAGAAGGGCGCGGTTCGGAAAGCGAGGTCAACAAGATCAAGCAACTCTTCGGTCAGGCGGGCATAGACATCGACAACCGTCCTGTGGTCAAAGCGGCACGCGACCGGCAGGCAGAAAACAACCGTCCCGCTGCGGCTATCCAACTGAGTGACGGCACCATCATCACCGCCGAGTCCGGCGACCTATTGGGCACATTGTCCGCTCTGCTGCTCAATGCCACCAAACACCTTGCCGGCATAGGACATGAGGTCAAACTCATCCGTCAGCAACTAATCACACCCATTCAGAATACCAAACTGACTTACCTGCGCGGGCACAATCCGCGTCTGCATACAGACGAAGTGCTTATCGCTCTGTCTGTGCTCTCCATTGAAGATGCCAACTGCCGCTGTGCCCTGGGCTGCCTGCCACAGTTGGACGGCTGCGAGGCACACTGCACCGTCATGGTCAGCGAGGTCGATCACAAGATCTTCCGTAAACTCGGCATACATCTTACCTGCGACCCCATCCGCAAGAAAGGGTAAGTATTTTTTTGTATGGATATTTGCATAAGACGCGGCATAGCTATATCTTTGCCGCCGTCTATGCGAACATCTGTTTTTCATTTGGTTCTGTTGTGCTGGTGTCTTCTTTTACCGGCTACACTGGGTGGTGTCCGTGTGCGTTATGGTGCGCAAGCCGCTTCGGTGGTGAAAGTCACGGGCGACGACATTGCCATTGTCGGCACCACGGTGACACTCACAGCCACCGTCAGCGACCCCGAACAAACGCTCCTTCCTCCTTATGACTACAGGTGGCAGTTCTCGGCGGATAGCCTCACATGGACTGACCTTGATGCTACCACCGCTCAGTTGCGTTTGGAAGATGTGGACACCGATCAGACCGGCTGGTATCGGTTGCGCGTTACCTCGCAAAACTGTACCTCCGATCGGTGCACAGCCTACAGTGCGCCGCACTATTTGGATGTTATCTATGACAGCGAACTGTGCTTTGGCACACTGCTCTTTCGTGAGGACTTTGGCGGCAACAGTCCCGACGACCCCTTTGTGGGGCAGGAATCCGTTGCTACCATGCAGGACTATACACAGCTCAAGGTCAACCGTTATCCCAACATGGGGGGGGGGCGCTACCTGCTCACCAAGAGCGGATACTGCAATGGCGACACCTCCAATTGGGGTGGCTACCGTGGATCACAGTGGCACCTGATGGACGACCACACCTATCCTGAAGACAAAACGCGCGGCTATCTGTTGCAGGTGGATGGCAAGGCGGGCAATCACATCTTTTATCAAACCGGCATCGGCAATTTGTGTGAGAACTCGGTGCTCACATTCTCGGTCTATGCCGTCAATGTGGTCACGTGGGTACAATGGTTAGGCAGTCCGTATTTCGCCCTGCCTAACCTGAAATTCGAGATTGCCAATCCTTATACCAACGAATTGATTGGTGTGTATGAAACAGGTCCTATTCCCTCGGATTCAACGTTGTATAAACAAGGAACTCCGGAAATGTTTCACCCCGAATGGAGACCTAATGCTAACCGCGACTGGTGTTTGTCAGCCCATTGGAATCAGTATGCTTTTACCCTGCCTATTCCGCAAGGCTTGGACTCGGTGGTCTATACCATTCGAAACAATGCCAAATCTACCACGGGCAACGACTTTGCCATGGACGATATTGAGATATGGCTTTGTGCCCCTACGGTGCAGATAGAGGGTGTGGACACCCTCTGTGCCGGTGAGACCAGCATGCTCACGGCACGTGTGACCCGCAATCGCTCGTTCATCGAACCGTTTGACTACCTGTGGGAATACTCGCCCGATAGCCTCAACTGGACCACCTATACACGCAACGAAGAAGCCGTTATCGGTCAGGCATCCGCCGCTCGTCACAACGGATGGTACCGGCTCACCGTCTCTTCGGAAGGGACGATGGACAGCAAGAACTGCAAGGCGTATAGCCGACCGTTTCACCTGACCGTCATGCCCTGCCAACCGACTTACGACACCGCCTATGTAAGCGGCTGCGACTCGGTGCAGTACAAGGGAAGGACCTACTATTCGTCCATTGCCTTTGCTGACACAGTGCAACGTCCTTGGATAGGTGACAGCATACACTTGGACAGCCTCGTGGTGTGGCACAGCACCACGGGTAGTCTCCCGCTGACAGGCAAGGACTCGCTGCAGCACTGCAGTCAGTGGTTCTATCGTGATACCGTACTGACGGACACACTGACCAACAGCCATGGCTGCGATAGCCTTCTCACGGTCAGCCTCACGCTCACCTATACACCCGCCTACGACACCACCTACTATAGTGCTTGTGATTCCGTTTTCTATCGCGAACACTGGTACTATGCTTCGTGCTCGGTCAATGACACCACACCCCGTGTCCACACGGGCGACAGTATTCACACGGCGGTGCTCACTGTCTTGCGCTCCACTCGGGGCAAGGACAACGCCTCGGGAGTCGATTCGCTCAACTATCAAGGCGTATGGTACAACCGCGACACTGCTTTTGTACGCCAACTGACCAATGCCGAGGGTTGCGACAGTCTTGTGTCAGTCAGCCTCACGCTCACCTATACACCGACATTCGACACCACTTACTTGGTGGGCTGCGACTCGGTCATGTACAACAACCGCTGGTACTATGCCGACACGAAGAACACGTACACCATCACCCGTCCCTACAAGGGTGACCACACCCACACCGACATCGTGCGTGTCCGGTATTCATCCTCTTTCGACTATCAGATGGAGGGGCAGGACTCGGTTTGGTTCGAGACCCGCTATCTCTACCGCGATACGGTCATGACTTGGCATCTGACCAATGCTGCTGGCTGTGACAGCACGGTCTATTTCCATGTTGATGTCATTCCGTCCGGCTCTAAGCCTGCGGATGATGAAGGAATAGAAGACCTCATTGTCAATAAGTACGACTGGATCATCGTGCTCAACAACCGCCGTCTGCGCATGCTCTTTCCCAACCACGAACCCGAGTCGTTTGTTTGGCTCAAAAACGGACAACCTCAACCATGGTACAAGCGGGATTACTACACCGAAGATCGGCTCTTGGACGGCACCTTCCAAATGGTGCTCAATATAGCCGGTCAGACCGTGCGCTCGAACATCATCGTGGTGAACCAACCCGACGCTGCGCCCCGACAGACCCCCAAACAACTGCGTGACGGCAGGCTCTTTATTTACCATAACGGCAACGAGTACAATGCCCAAGGCATCCGCATCAGATGACGCACCGACTGACGCTCATATCGCTCTTTTGGATGGTGGCAAGCATAGCCTATTGCCACGAGAACCGCTTCGGCTTGGGTTTGCGCGGCGGGGTGAATACCCTTTTGTATCAGGCGCAGAGCGGCGGCAGTATGCCTCGCGAACATGTCGGTCTGGACTTGGAATATGCCTTCCTCTCCGATGCTTATGTAGGCTTTCGCTTGGGCTTGGCTGCCGACTATTCCGCTTCGCAGTTCCGTGCCGTACCCTATGCCGATACCTACCGTTGCATCGATGTGGAGAACGACGAGATGGATGTGGCATACACCATGTCCCGACTCACTGAAGACCATTTGCAACTCTATGCTTCGCTGCCTGTGCAGTTGGCTTTTGCCTACGAGCAGTGGACGCTGTTTGTCGGTCCCAAGTTCATGCTCCCGCTCTATATGCACCGTCAGACACGGGCTTACAATGTGGATTTGCAATGCACCTATCCCATCTACGAGAGTACGGTTGACGACGCTCTGGCACTGCGTGCCGGCGTGGTGTCCTTGCATCAATCCGCTTCGCGCGAAACACTGCACCCGCGTCTGTGGTATGCCTTGTCGATCGAAACAGGATGGGACATATATCGTGCTACGCGCCGCCGGACACCGTTTGGCGTGACGCTGTCGCTCTTTGCGGACATCGGACTGAATGCCTACGATGTGCCCAAAACAGCCAACCTCTCGCTCATAACCCTGACCGACACGCGCGACGGCATACCGGTCAATCGGGTCATGGAGTCCGTGCTGCGTACCAACCAAGGCTCGGCGGCACTGGTCAGACAATACCGCTATTTCACCTGCGGCATAAAAGCAACGGTCTTCCTTACCAACGGCATCCGCAAGAAAGGCTGCAAAATCTGTTTTCTCTAAACTCTCAACTTTCAACTATGTACTTATTCTATACTCCCGATATAGCCACTTGTCAGACCCTCAACGAGGAGGAGAGCGGACATTGTGTCCGTGTGCTGCGCAATACGGTGGGCGACCTCATTCTGCTCACCGACGGACGCGGCACCACCTATACGGCACGCATCACCGAGGCGCATCCCAAACACTGCGCCTTTGAGATTGTCAGCAGTGAGAAACAGCAAAAGAACCACCCCTTCCACCTGCACCTTGCCGTGGCTCCCACCAAGAACAGCGAGCGTATCGAGTGGATGGTTGAAAAGTGCACCGAGATAGGCATGGACAGCCTCACCTTGCTCTGTTGCCGCTACTCCGAACGCAAGCAAATGCGTATGGACCGTCTGGAGAAGATTGTACTCAGTGCCGCCAAACAGTCGCTCACGCCTTATCTGCCCGTGCTCAACGACATGACCGACTTCGCTCGTTTTGTCACCCGCCCTAATCCTAACGGCGTCCAACGCTTCATCGCCCATTGCTACGAGCAGGACAAACGCCTGCTCAAAGACTGCATTGAGCAGGGTAGGGATGTGGAGGTGCTCATCGGTCCCGAAGGCGATTTCAGCGAACAGGAAATCAGCCTCGCACTGCAAAACGGCTACCAACCCGTTAGCCTCGGCAACAGCCGTCTGCGCACCGAGACAGCAGGACTGGTGGCATGCCATACCGCTGTGTTAGTTAATAGTTGATAGAAGTTAGGATGGAGTTGTTGCTCGCTTTGGATAGGTCGTTACTGCTTGCCATCAACTCGTGGCATGCTCCTTGGGCAGACACAGTCATGTGGTGGGTGAGCAACCGCTATGTATGGCTGCCTCTCTATGCACTACTCATTGCACTGGTTTTTCGTCGTTTTGGCTGGAAGCAAGCCCTGCTTATCCTTGTGGGTTTTGGTGCGGCGGTAGGATTGGCGGACTTTGTGTCTTCTGGGCTCATCAAACATTGGGTGTGTCGTTTGCGTCCCACGCACGACCCTGCCCTGATGGACATGGTTCACTTGGTTCGGGACTATCGCGGTGGTCTGTACGGCTTTGTCAGTAGCCATGCCGCCAACTCAATGGCATGTGCGATGCTATTCTCCTTAATATGGAAAGACCGCCGTGCCACGCTACCTCTGATGCTCTGGGTGGCACTTAATTGTTACAGCCGCATGTATCTCGGGGTGCACTACCCCTTGGATATAGTGGGCGGTTTGTTGGTAGGAGCCTTGATGGCGTGGATTGTTTATCTGTCCTTAAACCGTTGGATTCTATGCGCGCCGAAACATTCATAGCCCGTCGCTTGTATTTCACCTCGTCGGCAGCCAAACGCTCGTCGCGTCCTGCCATACGGGTGGCACTGCTGGGCATAGCCATCGGCGTGGCGGTCATGCTGCTCACACTCTGCGTGGTGGTGGGTTTCAAGCAGACCATCACTGACAAGGTGGCATGCTTTGGGGCGCATATACAAGTGACCAACTTTGACAACAACTCCACCTTTGAGTTGCAGCCCATCGAGGTCACGGACAGCCTTTTGGGCGTGCTGCGAGGCATTGACCATGTCGTGACTGCCGACCCCTTCCTCACCAAACCCGGCATACTGAAAACCGACGACCAGTTCGAGGGTATCGTACTCAAAGCCACCGACAATTGGCAACCCTTCGCTTCTGCCCTGCAAGAAGGTTCTTTTCCCGCCACCAATGAGCAGATTATGCTCTCGCGCACATTGTGCAGCAAACTTAGACTCGGGGTGGGGGATAAGGTCTATTGTTATTTTGTAGGCGACGAGGTGCGCGTCAGGCGTTTTGCCGTAGCAGGCATCTATTCCACAGGTTTTGACGAGGCGGATCGTGTGTTTGTCTTGACCCGTCCCGAGGTTATCCGTCGCCTCAATGGTTGGGACTCGCTGCAAGTGTCCGGCGTGGAGATTCGCCTTGACCGTCTCTCCCGTTTGGACGAGGTGGCTGACCGAGTGTGGTACGCCACTGCTAACCGTTTGGACAAGGATGGTAATGCCTTCTATTCGCAAACATTGGAGCAACTCAATCCGCAGATCTTCGGGTGGCTCGACCTCTTGGACATGAATGTGCTGGTCATCTTGGTGCTCATGATGGCAGTCTCCGGCTTTGCCATCATCACGGGGTTGGTCATCCTCATCTTGGATAATATACGCCTTATCGGTGTGGTCAAAGCCCTCGGGGCGGACAATCGTTTTGTGCGCCGTATTTTCCTCACCGAAGCCGCCATGCTCATCGGCAAAGGCATGCTTTGGGGTAACATCGCCGGTCTGGGATTGGCTGCGCTGCAATATCTCACTCACCTCATTCCCTTGGATGCCGCCACCTACTATGTCAGTGCCGTACCCATTGCTTTCCCTTGGGCGGCTCTGATGGCACTCAACCTCGGCGTGGCTGTGTTGTGTCTGCTTGTCCTGCTCGGACCCTCCGCCATTGCCGCCCGTGTATCACCTGCCGATGTAATGCGCTATGAATAAGTTTGTCACTGCCCTATGAAACTGCTTACACCCGTAGATATACCCGTTCCCGCTTGGAGCATTGGCCCCAAGGACAGGTTGTTGCTGCTCGGCTCGTGCTTCTCGGACAACATGGCCAAACGCTTGCAGGCACGCTTCTTCACGGTGACCGCCAACCCCACGGGAACGCTCTACAATCCCGTTTCCATTGCCCACCATAGTGCCTTGTTTGCCGAGGCTGATGTCATTCTGCTCACCTTCGGTACGGCATGGGTGTATGAAGACCTGTTGCTACAGCCGTCCAACAACCCGTTGGATAACATTGTCGATAATTGCCAAAAAAGACCGGCTCGCGAGTTCCGTCGCCTGCGACTTAGTGTGGACGATATCGTCAATTTATGGAAACCGATTCTGCAACAGTACATCGACAAGTGCTTTGTCTTCACCGTTTCGCCAATACGCCACATCAAGGACGGACTGCACGAGAACACGCTCAGCAAAGCCATTCTTCTGCAGGCTGTTGAAAAACTCACTCTCAACCACGCCGACCGCGTGTTCTATTTCCCAGCCTTTGAGATCATGCTGGACGAACTGCGCGACTATCGCTTCTATGCTGCCGACATGCTTCACCCAACGGATACGGCGGCTGATTATATATTCGAGCGTTTTGCCGATACATTCCTCAACGAGGCGGAAACCCGCGCGTTCATGGACGACATGTATGCCCTCCACCAGGAACTGCAACATCGCCCCCTTCACCCCGGCAGCTGTGAACACCAAGCCTTCGAGGCACATCTCATAGAACATGCACAACAGCTCACAGCGCGCTATCCATGGACTGCCGATGCCGTCCGGCAACAACTGGAAAACCGAAAACTTAGTCTAATTGCTATATGACCGACAAAGAACGTTATAGTGCTTGGTGCAAGGATCAACCCGACCTGCCCGTTTTCATGCAACCCTGGTGGTTAGATGCTGTCACCGCCGGCAAAGGGTGGGACGTGCTGCTCTACCTGCATCCGCGCACCGAACGCATATTGGCAGCCATGCCCTACCTGACCGGCAAACGCTGGCGTATGCACTATGTGCTCATGCCCCAGCAGACGCAGATTGGCGGCATTTGGGCTGACCATAGCCTGCTCAATGCAGACGGTTCGTCATGGGACCGTGACACGCTGCAAACCATCTGCGACTACATGGTGGAGCAATTGCAGAAACTCCACCTGTGCTACTACTACCAGCACTATCCATTGGGCAGCTCCTTCCCCGCACTGTTGGCAAATAGAGGCATGACCGTCCGAGACCGTGTCACCTATCGAATTGAGGACCTCAGCGACATGGATGCCGTCATCCGCCGCTTTGCCAAAAGCAAACAACGCCAACTGCGTAAAGCCGAACACCTGCATTGCCATGTGGACGCTCTCACTGCTGAACAACTCTATTATTTCCATCGCGACACCCTGGCACAAAGGCACAAAGTCATCAGCTATACACGCGAGTTCCTGCTCGTACTCGACCGCAAGACACGCCGCAACAACTGCTCGCACATCCTCTCCATAACGGACAACGAGGGAACGGTCTATGCTGCGGCCTATGTCGTTTGGGACAACCGCTCGCTCTACTACCTCATTCCTGCCTATGCTCCCGACAAAAAAGACAGTGGTGCCGTTGTCCGACTGGTCACCGAGTGTATCCGTTTGGCACGAGACTTAGGGCTGACATTTGACTTTGAAGGCAGCATGATACGCTCCGTAGCACGCTTCTACAAGCAGTTCGGAGCCACTCCCGTGCACTATTGCAGTGTCGAAAAATACTACAAATGGTGGTTCCGCCTGCCCTATTGGGCATATCGTATCGTCTCTTTTAAGCGTCGTTGACTATGGTCCATCTTGTTTCACTCAGTCATTTTGCTGCCCTCACAACAGCCATGGAATGGGTTTCCCACACCCAGACGACGGCTTGGACCGAGGCTTTCCTGCCCGCAGGCGAGGCGCGCTATGTGGTCGATGACTTGTCTGCTCCACAGATGGCTTGTGTGGGACAACTGCACCGC
Organism: uncultured Bacteroidales bacterium; assembly: GCA_946615455.1. GTDB lineage: Bacteria > Bacteroidota > Bacteroidia > Bacteroidales > Paludibacteraceae > Colicola. The sequence continues at coordinate 4,615 of CAMOHN010000009.1, read as the reverse complement.
AAGTGGGGTATTCGGATGTTGTTCATTGCCGGCGAGTGCTTGGCGCAACCTGCCAACTTGACCTCCGCAATGGTGCATCAGTTCTATGAGGATGTGCTCACTGCTGTCCCTGCCGACCTTTGCTATATCAATTCCGACTCACTCTATTCGCCCCTATACGAAGTGGGCATACGCCAAGCCGGCTTCTTGCGTCCCGTCGGCATGTTCTCTACTACGCTGAGTAAACTCATTGCGACCGATCATGAACTGATCTTGGACAAGAGTTGGCGGCGTAACCTCAAAAAAGCCGAGGAACAACACCTATCTTTCACCGTCGTGACTCAACCGACCGCAGACGATGTGGAGCAATACCTTCGCCTGCATCACGGCATGGAACAGCGCAAACACTTCGCCGACTCGCCCTCGGCAAACCAACTCGCCCAACTGCTTGCCAGTCCATTGTTCCGCCTTGCTTGGGTCGATTCGCCCGACGGCACACACCTCTCAGGCGGTGTATTCTACTGCCGTCAAGAGGGGACACCCTATGCGCGATTCCTCTATTCGGCCACTTCCCTCAAAGGACGCGAAGTCGGTTCGGCCTATTGGCTCCGCAAGCAAGTCGTGGACTACCTCGCATCGGTTGGCGTTCCCGTCATGGATACCGGACGCATCACCCCTGCCAAACATGCCAAGAACGGGCTATTCATATTCAAGAACGGCATGGACGGCGAAACCGTCTGCTACAACGGCGAATGGCTCTGGACTCGCAGCCCGTGGTTAGCACCGGCTTTCTATCTTGCCAATCGATTCATATTCAAACGCGTGCGTGTATGACTGTCCTTGAATTGCCATCGTGGTACCTGCCCGAAGGCGGACAGTTTGTCCGCCAACAAGCACTTGCCCTCAAGCAAGCAGGCATAGAGGTGCATATACTGGCTTCCGTCACCATCAGCACGCGCAAGTACGGATGGCATGCATTCAACCCGCACCGATTCTATGCCCGTCCCCGATGGACAGTGGAGGATGGCATACCCGTGCTTCGTGTGTTCATGCGCGCCGTTCCCCGTATGCCCGTGCTGACCATTCGACTGTGGACACTGCGGGTGTTGCGGCTATACCGACTATACCGTGCACGCTTTGGCGACCCCGACATCATACATGTACACAGCGGAACTTGGGGCGCATACGCTGCCGCGCTCATCAAACAACGCTACCACATACCCTATCTTGTCACCGAACACCGAGGCATGTTCGGCTGCCGTTCGGATTTGGCACGACGCTTCTTCCGACCGGAGTTCGAACCCTTCTTCCGAATAGGCTTCTCCAATGCCGACATGCTCTTACCCGTGTCCGAGCAACTCTCAGACAAGATGCTGTCTTTCTGCACTCGTCCTGTGCCCGTGCAGGTCATCGGCAACATGGTTGATACCGATTTTTTCCGGCCCGGCAATCAATTTCACCCCCACACTCCTTTCCACTTTGTTACTGTGTGCAGTTATGTGCCCGAGAAAGGCTACGACATTCTGTTGCAGGCTTGGGACTTGCTTTGCGAACAGCATCCCGAGGTCAGACTGACCATCGTAGGCGGCGATTTTGATCATCCGCCTTTCACAGACTTACTCGCCCACTGCCGCTACAAAGACCGTATCTGTTTCACAGGACGGTTGGACAGAACAGGGGTACGCGACTGCCTCTCCCGTGCCGATGCCTATGTGCTGGCAAGCCGTGTCGAGAGTTACTCCATGGCAACCGTTGAGGGCATGTCCATGGGCTTGCCAGTGGTCGGCACCGATGTGTTGCCACAGCAAGTGCTGACAACCGATTGCGGCCTCCGCACAACCATCGAAGACCCGCAGGCACTGGCACAAGGAATGGAAACCCTTATGGACCGCTATGCCGACTACGACCACGATGCTATCCGTCGCCATGCCGTCACGATAGCGCATCCTGATGTGATTGCCAAACAACTTATCAATGTACTGAAAAATAATATTGTATGAAACAACACCAACTACTTTGGCTGTCCGTTGTTATTCTGTCAGCCCTATTGACATCGTGCAAGAAAGACGATTTGTCGCAACTGCCAACCAGCTTCCCGCGTAAGCAACTCGTCGAGCTGTTCACTTCCCAAGATTGTATGTATTGCCCCAACGGAATCCAACAAATAGGCGAAGCCATCAAGGGCAAAGAAAGTCGATATGTGCGCTTGTATTATGCGTATGGGGACAATTCCGATGACTTCACCATCTACCCCAACAAACAGTTAGCAGCCGAGTTGGGGGTAACTAACTTGCCGAGCATGTTGTACAATCGCAACACATGGACATGGGATGAACAAATCGGGGTGACTGCCGAAGGGAAAGTGTTCCATCCCTACTATTTCAGTCAGTTAGTGTCCGAACCTGCCGCCACAACCACAGTGTCCGTCAATATCAAGACCACTTATGATGCTTCTACCCGCCAATCTGACATCACTATCAGTGGCAAGAACATCGGTGACAAACGCGACTTGACCCTGTTCGTCATGCTCAAGGAGAGCGGGCTGCATGCCGCACAAGAGGATGCCTACAACACATGGGACGGCTGGTCGGACTATGTGCACAACAATGTCGTGCGCGCCTATCTTAATACCAACAAAGGACAGGTCTTGGAGTTCGACAGCCTGGACTATAAGGTCAACATCGACTATGAACTGTACCATAGTTATGAAGCCGACAACTGCATGGTGGTCGCCTTCTTGATAGACAATGCCACCGGCGAGGTGGTCAATGCCGAAGAAACACCATTGGTCTCCGGCACCAAGGGAGGTGCTGATTTTGTGTCCGAGGGCATCACCGCTGTGCCGGTATCAGACAATTTTCCAGAAACCATGGCATTGCCTTCGTCAAAGACTGATGTGCAGTACCTTACGGCTCAATACTACACGGCTGACTACACACTCAACGGCCATACTGTGGTGGAGATCATGATGCTTTCGTCCGACTTGATGTATATTCAAAACAGAATTTACCTGCCAATGGCCATTCTGTATGTTGTGACCGATGGTGACGGCTCAACATTGCCCACCGGTACGTTCAACTTCTCTACCTCAGGCGACATCAACACTGCCGTAGCAGGACAAAAGATTGAGGAAGAGTTTACCTATTACGGCTCCGAATTTTTTATTGCTAAAAACGAAGAACTCAACAAAGGCTATATCGTGGGCTACGAATGGTTGCTCACATCCGGCACGTTAACCATTACCGAGAACAGCATCACCTACGAGGCAACCACCCTCTCCGGTAACCATGTCCGGGGCAGTTTCAGCGGCACCGTAACGCACTTCACCAGCGAGGAGATGCCTCAACGCCGACCTGCCATTCCTGCACCCTAAAGCGGCGGGGAGACAAACCGGTGGCACGCTTGAAGTAGCGCGAGAAATGAGCCAAGTCCGCAAAACCAAGCGAGTAGCATATTTCCAACACGGTCAAGTCTTTTCGGTTGCGAAGTAACTGTTGGGCTTTAACGGCAACATGCTGGGATACCCAATAAGATGCGGTGTGACCGGTGGCATTATATATCAACTTCGAGAAATGTTTGGGCGACAGATTCAACTTGTCTGCATAGAATGACACTTCGCGCGACTCGGTGTAGTGATCGGTCAGCAGATTGCAAAAACGATTGAACACATCATACCCGTGTGACATCTGCTCAAGGGGAATCTCTTGTTTTGCGTGATAGAAATCAATGATCGTCAAAAGCACATCCACCATGCTCAGTAGCATCTGATGCCGGTTGGGGGTATCCATACTGCACACATCGCGCACACAATGAACTATACGAAGCACAACCGCACACTGTTCGGGCGTTAGCCGGATAATAGGATCGTAATGATACTTGATATAGTTGCGGTGGGCTGTGTTTTTCGTAATCTCTTCCATAAACTTTGGCGAAACAATGACCAATTCCACCTCATAGTCTTTGGTCGTCTCTTGTTCTTTGCAGATATGGTTGGGCAACACAACCGACACATCGTTTTTTTTAAATCGTACCTCTCTCTTGTCGCAATAACCAATGCTCAAGCCGTTGAGTACAATACTTATCACAAGGTTTTCTGAAATAAACTCTTGCCCATAGTATGGAAAACCATTATAGTCATGTAAAACCATCACGTCTTGACGGTCTATGCCGGGTACAACAAAGGTCTGTGTTGTCTGTTCTGTACTGGTCATAAATGCTTATGCGTTTTTATCGTTACCTCAATCAGAAATAAGTCCTCCATGTGAGCATAATAGCGGATTTGCTTTTTGGAAATCCGAACAACTCGTCCCGTGAGCAGGCTATCGGGCTGAACATGGCAAACCACCTTGGCACCATACCGATCAGCCCGTCAACACGGTCCATGGCCATGCCTACATCAATGAGTAAGGCGGGTGTCAACGGCGGTAGCACGAGGTCGTAGTACATACGCACCTTGCCGACCGCATGACCATACATACCCCGCTCCGTGCGGAGCGCATAAAAAGGAAATCCACCGTTGGCCGGTATCGGTTTTGTCTGTACACTATCCGGCACCGAAGAATAAAAAGGCAATATCTCTTCTTCCGCCATAGCTGACAACCAAGACGACACGAGAATGAAGAAAATATAAAACGGT